>JANPHE010000049.1:0-2222 GCA_031424295.1 Segetibacter sp.
GGCGATAAGCCAACGACGGGCTAACTTTTAGATAGTTTAATGAGTCTATATTATACTCAACGTTAACTGATAATCGGTGATTATCTCCTATTGTATTTTGTAATGAATTTTGATAAGTTGAAAAAGATCCTTTGTCAAATAAATTTTGTTGAGTGGTATTATTGATGGTTGCCGAATTCTTGTGCGTATATTGGTAACTACCGTAAATGGTTGCTTCCGGGCTTAGGTTGTCCCGAAAATTGAGTCCAATTGATTTGGTATCTGTAATCCCATTTTGTCCTCCTCCCGATCCGCCAATAGCCTGAGATAAAGCTCCTCCACCCATTGCGCCCATCATGCCCATTGCGGCACCACCCATCCCACTGCGTCCCGATCCTCCTCCGCCACCCATCAATCCCGGAGAAGAAAAATTAAACATGTCTGCATTGTTGTTATTGAGATTCGCAATCATGGAAAGCTGTTGATTGTCGCTGAAACTGTTGGCCGAAAGTGAACCAGCATACCTGCTATTTGTACCTTTACCGGCAGATATATTTCCAAAAAAACCGTTGTTTTTATCTTTCTTTATTTGAAGGTTCAGCACTTTTTGAGGTTCTCCATCTTTAATGCCAGTAAATGCCGCCTGGTCTCCATAATCATCAATAATATCTACACGGTCTATAATATCAGCTGGTAATTCCCTTGTTGCAGCTTTTAAGTCGCCATTAAAAAAGTCTTTACCATTTACTTTTACTCGGGTTACAGACTTTCCTTGTGCAGTTAGATTTCCGTCTCTGTCCACTTCTAGTCCAGGCATTTTCTTCAATAAGTCTTCAACAACAGCGTTTGGCTTTACCTTAAAAGAGTCGGCAGTATATGAAATGGTGTCTTCTCTTATATAAACCGCTTTATTCGTCGTTACAGTCACATCTTCTAATGCATTGTTTTTTGGAGTTATAACAATATTTCGGATGTTGATGATGTTGCTCTCTGTTTCAAAAGCATATTGCTTTTTGAAAGTATTCATTGAGAAGGCCTCAATTATTAGGGTAAAATTTCTAGTTGACCTTTTCTGGAAGCTAAATTGTCCATTGTTATCGGTCGTTGTTCTTGCCGTATCTTTGTTGATTTCAATTAAAATAACATTCGCTCCTGCCAATGGAGCATTTGCCGAATCTTTTACCCAACCTCTAACGGTGATGTTTTGTGCATACAATTGTGAACAACTGATTAAAAGCAGTAGCAGTAGTGATGATCTCATTTAATAAGTGGTAAGCGTATGTTTTATCCAAAAAGAATTGTCTTCAAAAATTTTCATAAAGTCCATTTGTCCACCACCGGCTCCACCACCACCGCCCATCATTGCACCTGGAGGCATACCACCGAATCCTCCACCACCGCCCATTCTTTCACCTCCTCCATCTCTGTTCCCTTCACCAAATTCAGGCATTTGCATGCCCCGAACGACAAATCCTATAGACAATTTGTCGCCAGTTGATGGAGCCTTAGTGAAAACGTTGTAAGGAAAACAAATTTCATAGATCATGGTATCTTTAGCGTCATATCCGATTGCAACTTTCACCGGGGACTCGGCAACTAAGCTAAGTCCATTGTTTTCATCAGTAAAACCATATAGTTCTATCTCTTTCTTTTGTGCTAAAGTTTGTTCCTGCATTTTTTTCATATCAAATCTACCACCGCGTCTTGCACTGTCGGGTCGTTGGCGTCTGGAAGTATCTGACATACGCTGACGAAGGGTACTGTCGCTAGGTCGTTGACCACTTCTGAATTGCCTCATGTCAAACTTGCCGGGCAATGGGTAATTGATGCCAATGGATTTGCTCTTTTTGCCCGATGGATCAAGCATAATTTGCATACCGCCCATTAGAATTTTTGCCTGAAGCATTCGGTCGCCACCTTTTATAAGCAAATGGATTCCTTTTGCATCGTTGCGAACTGCATAAATAACTTTGGTGTCATTGTCAGTTTTAAATTCACTGGATTGCCATTCTGCCACTTTCCATTCAGCAGGAGCAATTGAAGAACTTTCTTGTGCAATGGTTTTTGAAAAGTTTTGGGAAACAAGCAAAAAGGAAAAAATGATCACGTTGTTGAAAATCTTCATATTAATATAAGGGGTTAATTCTTAGCTGTAACAGGATCAATCAGTATTTGTTTAGCAAGAAACAAATGTATAAGAAATAAGTTGAGCATTAATCTTTGAACTACGAAAAGAGGTGTAG
>JANPHE010000050.1:0-3647 GCA_031424295.1 Segetibacter sp.
TGAGTTTGAAAAATGGTTGATGGAGGATACTGTTCAAATCATGTCTTAGTTATACTTTCTCTTAAGGCAATACATTTTTTGTATTAAATGCAACTTGTCCTTAATCCTAATCAATAGTCACTATTACGAATACATGGTAACTGATTTTTCCACATTTTGTGTGTGCCAATTTTTACTGATTGAAGTTTGCTGGTAAAATCAGCAGATGCGAAACAGAAGTCGAGGAGGTAAGGCTAGTCTTGTTGACGATACAAATACAAGGTTGGATGTTTTTCTTTTCCAAGTACTTACTTATGATGTAACTTATAAGTACTGAATATTCCTTTTTCTTCTAAAAATTGAACGACTGTAGAATGATTGCCGGCTCTTTTTTGTCCCAAATAGTATTGCTATTAAAATCTCCTGCAAGTATGATTTTCGAACTTTGCAACAGGTGTTCGTACTGATGGTATTGCCTTTCAAACTTGTTCTACATATGGGCCGTCTTTATCGTTTGGGTTGTTTGCCCACACAGCAAATAAATTAAAGTCAACACCCCCACCTGAAATTGCTATAGGTATAATCATTTGTAGTTTTTGGTTGTGATTGTCCTGTACCGAAAAACGGAAGTTGCTGTAAAAAAATAGCCAAGCTTTTTTGTTTGTTTTTGCCAAACCATAAAGTAACAGTAGGCTTAAGCGTTTTGCTTGAGAAAATGAGATCTTCTGGAGTTACATTCGTTTACAATTAGAATATCGAGCTGGGTTTGAGGATAAAGTTTTCTTTTTTCCTAAAAGCTATATTACAATTGCAAAGAGGACATCATTACTTGTGAGAAATAGAATTTTATGAAATAGAGTGGGGACCGAATGATTAATTTCCATAAGCAGCCCCCACTTTTTTTGATCAGTATTTTAAAATATTTTTCCTTTATTATCAAGGCATCAAACAAACAATCCCTCTATTGATAAATACCTTTCGCCTGTATCATAATTGTATGTGAGTATTTTTGCTCCTTTGGGAATATCGACTAATTTTTTGGCAACAGCAGCCAATACAGCACCTGTAGATATCCCGGCAAGAATGCCCTCTTCTTTTGCCAATCTTTGGGCATATAGAAAAGCTTCGTCTTTGCCTACAGAAATGACACCATCTAGTACATCCATGTTTAATATTGATGGTACAAAACCAGCACCTAATCCCTGCAACGGATGGGGTGAAGGTGCACCACCACTTAGCACCGGTGATAATTCAGGTTCTACAGCAAATACTTTTAGCCCTGGCAATTGGGCTTTCACAACTTCTGCAATAGCAGTAATGTGTCCGCCTGTGCCTACACCCGTTATTACATAATCTAGTCCATCGGAAAAATCGTTAATTATTTCTATAGCTGTTGTTTTTCTGTGTATCTCGGTATTAGCGGGATTATCAAACTGTTGAGGTACCCAAGAGTTTGGGGTTTCAGCTGCCAATTCATTTGCTTTTTCTATGGCTCCTTTCATACCTTTTTCTCTGGGCGTAAGTACAAATTCTGCTCCATATAAAGACATAAGCCTTCTTCTCTCTATGCTCATGCTTTCGGGCATTACCAATATAATTCGGTAACCTTTTACAGCGGCAACCATTGCTAAGCCAATGCCCGTATTGCCCGAAGTGGGTTCTATAATTACACTTTCTTTATTCAATAGTCCCTTACTTTCAGCATCTTCTATCATTGAAAGGGCTATCCTATCTTTAATACTCGCACCCGGGTTTTGTTTTTCCAGTTTTATCCAAACTTCATAGTCTTTGCTAAATAGTTTATTTAGTCTTACATGAGGAGTGTTGCCTATCAGCTCCAATACATTGTTTGCTTTCATATTCTTTTGTTTAATTGATTTTAATCTTAACTTGTTAAGTTCTCAAATTGTAGAACCTTGTAGCTTTTGTGGTAGGCAATCGTAGAATTCAAAAATACAAAACATTATTTTAGATCACAAAGTTCAATGGCTCAGAAAAAGGATGAAGATCCTTTACATGAACTTCACTTTTATGATAAGCAACACAATTGGGAGGAACACTATTTGTAAGCCAAACATTTCCACCGATAATACTATTATTTCCTATAGTAGTTTCTCCGCCAAGTATGGTAGCTCCGGCATAAATCACTACATTATCTTCTACTGTAGGGTGACGCTTCGTTAATGCTTTTTCTTTAGAAACATTGATAGCACCCAAAGTAACACCTTGAAAAATTTTTACGCGGTTTCCAATGACTGATGTTTCACCTATAACTACGCCGGTTCCATGGTCTATAGCAAATGAATGACCAATGGTTGCACCCGGGTGTATATCTATACCTGTAATACTGTGGGCATACTCACTAAAAAATCGTGCAAGAATTTTTATGTCAGCCTTGAACAAGTGATGTGCAATTCGATACACAAAAATGGCAAAGAAACCTGGATACGCTACCAACACTTCCTCCATAGTACGAGCTGCAGGGTCTGTATCTAATATAGCCTCTGCATCGTGTAACAATCTATCGTAAATAAAGGGTAGTTCTTTAATAAAAACATTACTATGCTCTTTTGCTTTTTCTTTATCCTTAACTATAGAAAAAATAAGTAGCTCCAAATCTTTTCTTAGTCTTTCTGTTTCTTTTTCTAATTCCTTGGTATTTGTGCTTTTAGAAACTCCAAAACCAAAAAGAAGTTCAAATAGACTGTTAACAAAATTCTTACAGGATTTTTTCGAAGGAAATGTCAGTACTCTTTTACTATTGTTGCGCTTCAGTTTGTTGATCAGCATCTCATTATTCACTTTATGTCTTATTTACGTGATAATACAAAGTTCAGTTTTTGGGATTTGTATTGATAATTAATAAGTAAAGTTTTACAAAATGTTGGCTATTGGTCCAAAGATCAAGTTCGAAAAAAATGTTTCTCGATTTGTTGCATTCTTCTGAATAAAAACTAGAAAACAAGTATGCGTGAGGTAGAGTTATATGAAAATGTACTTTTTTAATAACTTCTTCAGAAAGGACTAATTATCAATTGATATAGCAAGAAAATTCAACTTTGGTTATTGCATTTGATGCTATTGGTAAGTTGTGTATATATACCCCCAAAATAATATTTTCAGATTGGCATTTGATAGGCAGTAGTGGTTTTGATGTGTTGGATTATTTGCTGCAACATAAGGAGTATAAGCCATTCATTATTCTTATAACAGGGTTATTTGAAACCCCATGCAATTGACAAAACTATCATTTATAAGGACAAAAATGTTGAATTATTTATTGATAAACCCATTTGGAAAAACTTAACCAAAAATGTCGAACTATGCAAGAAGAGCGGAAGAAAAGCTAATCCAATATTGAATAAAGAAATTTGGATAGAAGGCTTTAGCGGTAATATACAGAAGGTAGACATAAATAAAATTGAGTGCATAATCCAGCACCATGATGGAAGGTCAAAAAATATTTACATAGTTAATCAAAGCAGGCCTTTTTCAGTTTCGCTATCCTGACAGCATTGCTATGATCAACTATTTAGGGCTTGCTCAACAACCCCAAACCCTTACTATCTTTAGCTTTTAGGTCATTAAATTTTACCAGATGCAAGCAAAAGCAGCTAGAGGCTCAAAAAAGCGTGCAGCTACTCCCCAATACATAAGCCCTAATCAGC
>JANPHE010000051.1:0-10157 GCA_031424295.1 Segetibacter sp.
TCTGATTACAACTACCTTTCTTCTCCGGATGATGTGTATGTTTCTCCAAGCCAGATAAAACTATTTGGATTAAAAACAGGCGATACTGTTTTTGGAGCTGTTCGGCCTCCTAAAGAAGGTGAGAAATATTTCGCTTTGCTAAAAGTGGAAACCATAAATGGCAAAAACCCGGATGAAGTAAGAGATCGCGTTCCATTCGATTACCTTACGCCATTGTTTCCTTTTGAAAAATTAAACCTTTATACAACTGCAAGTAATTATAGTACCCGCTTCATTGACCTTTTTGCGCCAATAGGAAAAGGACAACGCGGCTTGATCGTAGCGCAACCTAAAGTAGGTAAAACAGTGCTGCTGAAAGAAGTTGCAAATGCCATAGCTGCCAATCATCCTGAATGCTATCTGATGGTTGTCTTAATAGATGAGCGACCGGAGGAGGTAACAGATATGGAAAGAAGCGTGAAGGCAGAGGTAATCGCCTCAACCTTTGACGAGCCTGCAGAAAAGCACGTAAAAGTTTCTGCCATTGCTTTACAAAAAGCCAAGCGTTTGGTGGAGTGTGGTCACGATGTGGTCATCCTGCTGGATAGTATTACCCGTTTGGCAAGAGCACACAATACAGTAGCCCCATCAAGTGGTAAAGTATTGAGCGGTGGTGTGGAAGCAAACGCTATGCAAAAACCAAAACAGTTTTTTGGAGCGGCAAGAAAAATTGAACACGGCGGATCGTTAACTATACTCGCCACAGCCTTAATTGAAACAGGATCAAAAATGGATGAGGTAATTTTTGAAGAGTTCAAGGGTACGGGTAACATGGAATTAATTCTTGACCGGAGACTTGCCAATAGAAGGATTTTCCCTGCTATTGATTTGGTGGCATCCTCTACGCGTCGCGACGATTTGTTGCTTGATAGAGAAACACTACAGCGCATGAACATTCTTCGTCTTTACATTAATGATATGAATACCGAAGAAGCAATGAATGAACTATTAAGAAGAATGAGAGGTACAAAAGATAATTCAGAATTTCTTTCGAGTATGAATAGTTAATTCAACTTACAAATATCTAAAAAAAGCCACCTTTTCCGGTGGCTTTTTTATTTTACCCAATATGGATTTGACATTATTGAAATACAAACCCTTGCTGTATATTTTATTCCTCCATAATTATTTAAAGCTTTCGAATTGTTCTCCTTACGCTGATACCGATTTGCTCAAATAACCAATATATATCCCAATCAGTTTTTAGGCTGCCCGAATCGAGCTTTCTAAAAAGGTCAGGCAATCAACTCCAATCAACTGCGTTCTTACATTGTTGCTGAAATGTAACACGGTTCACAGTCCTATATCCAACATCCTTTATCCAATTTACGCATGAAAAACCTAATGTATTACGCATGGGCACTGCTATTGCTTTGCTCCTGCAGAAAGGTCGACGACCTTGCCAATACCATCCCAACTAAGGCCTCGCAAGGTGAAGTGGGAACGGGATCAATAGAAAATTTGGGGCATGTATTTTCCGGTAGCAATATTACCTGGCAAATTCATCCTCAAGATCCCAATAACTCACCATTAATTACTTATTCGCCCAACCAAAATAGCGGTTACAATATGGTAATGATAGACAATGGAAAATCAGATGGTCGTACACCAATAGATGCCATGCGTTTTGTGGTAGTGGATCTGCAAAATTTTACCTCTAAAATAGTTGATGTTAAAAGTCCCGATGGTGCTACGGTTACAACCTCATTGGGAAGAGTAGTTCGATATATATTTGGAATGGATAAAAACTATTATGTAGTTACGGAGGCTTCCGCCGGAGGTGGTGGACATTTGATAAGATACAATCCAAATACTCAATCCGCAACTGATCTGGGAAAGCCTTTCAATACCAGTAGCGGATACCTCGATATTTATACTATTAATACAGGAACAGATGGTGCATTGTATGGAGGTTCGTTTGGAGGTGATGGCCAGGTATATACTTTCAGGTATGATTATTCGCAACTTAAAGTAGATGCAACTCCGTTGGACAATACTTCAAGATATGTTACTGCAATTTCCGGGGACAGTAGGTACACCTATGCAGTGTGTGGCAAAAATAACTGGTACTTGTATGCTATAGATCGACAAACAGGAGAGAAAAGAACACTAAAGTGTAATTATGGTCCTGCTGTTTCATTAAGCATCAGCAGCCATACCGACGCACCCTATGCCCAATCGCAGTCAACCCACATAAAATTGGATGGTTTTGATTGTTATCCCTTACCCATCAATGAGCGGCCATCAACTGCCCGGGTTGAGTATACACCTTATGATGTGTATGACGCAAATGTGCCTAAGGTAGCATGGATGGAAGGAGAATCAAGAGTAGCATTTAAATTGAACAGTGGACAAACAGGCTATGTGAATGTATCAGGATTGTCAGACAATGTTTATCCCACATCAGGTCCATCTGCTATTTGCCAGAATAAAGTATTTATAAGTAATGATAAGGTTGGCATATTGGGTGCATATACACCTGGGTCGGGCTTTAATAAAATAGGCAGTACAAATATGGTCATCAACGCCATTACTGCACCACCGGTAAATTCTGCTGATGCCGGAAAAGTTTTCATGGGTGGCTATCCTAAAGGTTTGTTTCTGGAATATGCCCCTTCTAACAATTGGTCAGTGAATCTTCCAAATCTCGCATCAGTCGTAACAAGTGGTTTTGGAACCAGTACTTCCAATCCTGGACAAAGGGCCATGTTTCAAGATGCAGATGCATCGGGTGTATATGGTTCTATGAGTTTACTTTCTATAGCATATTCTAAAAATGGTTATGTAGCAGGTGCAGGAAACAACGATCGGATTACGTCTTCTGGTAGCAGAGAATTAAGTATTGGGACCTATAAAAATGGTACGGTAAGAAATTTTTATATCCCTGAGTTTTCAAACTATGATTTCATGTCTATGTGCTTATCCAAAGACAGCAACTTCGCTTATGTATGTGGCTATCCACATGCTGGAAATGTTGCAAAAATATATAAGTACAATCCAGTTACCAATGAATTGGCTGCTGCCTGGGCCCTTCCTTTGTGGGGCGATAATACAACTTCCATTTATCCATTTACCAACGATCTTTTAATTGGATATTGTAGCGACGCTATTTATTTATTCGATACCAATGCCGGACAAATTACCTGGAAGCAATCACTAGGAGGAGGACAAAGAATTTATTCGATGGCAATAGGACCCGATAATGCAGTGTATGCAAATCATTTATACCGTTCTATTTTCAACTTCAAAATAGAACGATTTACTATTGATGTTTCTGATAAAGCAAATATAAAATCAACAGCCTCTAACATAGTTGAATTTGAAGATGCTGATCACGATGAAAGATACAAGCCTGGCGGAATGCTGGTGGGACCAGGATTGGTGCCGGGCAAATCTGAACTTTATATAACCGGACTACCTTCTTTTTATAAGGTAGCGCTGTAACGATACGTTTTCATGGGTAGGGATTATAGGACGAGGCTGCTCCGGGATGGGCAGCCTCAATTTTTTTTATCCAGCCATAGTAAAGTCGGATGTGCTTACTTTTGACATCAAACAGCCAAAGGTGAAAATCAACAGCAAACTCCCAAATGTAGGAACCAACATTTTTTCTAAAATGAGCCAGTTGGCTACAGAATACAACGCAGTAAATCTGGGCCAGGGTTTCCCGGATTTTCCAATGGCTCCTCAGCTTACAGAATTGGTAAACAAGGCCATGAAAGATGGCATGAATCAATATGCACCGATGCCGGGGTTGCCACTTTTAAGAGAACAACTCGCAGCCAAAACAGAAAAGTTATACGGCACCATCATTAATCCTGCTACGGATATTACCATAACACCCGGTGGTACTTATGCTATTTATACCGCACTTACCACTGTACTACAACCCGGAGATGAAGTCATCGTTTTTGAACCGGCATATGACAGCTACATTCCCAATATACTTACGAATGGCGCTGTTCCGGTTTTTATCCCACTTGAATATCCGGGATATTCCATTCCATGGGATGAGGTGAGAAAAAAAGTGAGTGCCAAAACTAAAATGATCATGATTAATTCTCCTCACAATCCTACCGGAAGTGTATTGAAAAAGGAGGACATGGATCAACTAAAGCAAATCGTAAGTGGTACAAATATTTTTATACTAAGCGATGAAGTTTATGAACATTTGATTTTTGATGGCATTCAACACGAAAGTATATTGCGCTATCCGGAGCTGTTGGCGAGAAGTTTTGTTTGTTTTTCATTTGGCAAAACCTATCACTGTACGGGATGGAAATTGGGCTATTGCATAGCGCCGGCACCACTTACAGAAGAGTTTAGAAAAATACACCAGTTCAATTGCTTCACCTGTTTTACACCTGCTCAAATTGCATTGGCATCCTATTTAGATAATGAGGAGGCATACCTTTCTCTGGGATCTTTTGTGCAGAAAAAACGCGATTATTTTCAGCAACTAATGACATCAACTCCTTTCATTGCTTTGCCAAGCTATGGCAGCTATTTTCAATGTTACAGTTTCAAACATTTATCAGAAGAAGGTGACATTGAATTTTCTGTTCGGTTGACAAAAGAATATGGAATAACCACCATACCGGTCTCCGCATTTTATAAGGATGGAAAAGACGATGGCGTAATCAGATTTTGCTTTTGCAAAAAGGAAGAGACACTTGAAAAAGCAGTGGAGCAATTGGTAAAATTCAAATGATATAGGGCAATTAAATCATTTGATGAACCCAAACAAATGTCCTTTACTTTTTTACACTCCATTTCACAATAAATACGCCTAACAGCGTAACAATAGAACCAAAAATAATTGCTGGGGTTAGCTTTTCGTGCAGCACTACGGCACCAATCAACAATGCTACAATCGGATTAAAATAAGCATATAATGAAGCGATGGCAACCGGAAGGTGTTTGATGGTATAAATCATACCGATAAAAGCAGCTACAGAGCCAAACAGAATGAGGTAAACAATTGCCATCCATGTTTTAAGCGGCACCTGGTCAAAAGGAATGTAATTGTTTGTGGCTAGTGACATCGCCATGATTAAAAATGAACCGATAAACATCTGCCATCCAATTGCATTATAAGGATTCATATGCAGTTGTTTTCTGGCAATGAAAATAGTGCCGATACTCCATGAAAGTGTAGATAAAAATGACATCACCAATCCCAATACATATCCCTCCGATTGATGATGAAAAGCGGTCTGATAAAACACCAGAAACAGACCGGCAAATCCAAGGATCATTCCTACAATTGTCAGTCGGTTATTTGGGTTGTTCTTAAAGAAAATCATTTCGATGATGACCACGCAAAGCGGAAACATCGTACCTATAAGTGCACCCAATCCGCTGGGAATATATTTGATACTCCACATAGAAATGCCGTTGGCAAATACAATCATAAACAGCGAGAGTACAATCAACCATTTGAACTGTAAAAAAGTTGGAAATGGCTCACCCTTTATTTTAAAAAAGGTAAGAAATATAGCACCTGCACAAAACTGCCTTATAGCTGCCAATTGAAATCCGGGAATGCCCTGCACACCTATTTTGCTAACAACCCAAGTGCTACCCCAGATAAGGCTAATGGCTATTAGTGCTAAATAGGCTTTGGTTGTGGATTGTTTTACATTACCAGCCAATCCACTTTCAATATTGCTGCTTTTATTTTCCATTTAATTTTTGTAGCCTACAATCTTTACTATATAAAATATCGGTAGTTTAAAAATGTATGCCAATCAATATAAATTATTTCGGAAAGTATAAATTAAACTTCATAACTTCATATTTAATAATTTTTATTTTATGATAAAGTATATTTGCTTATTTATCCTTTCGGTTTTTCTTTTTTCTGTTACATATGCCCAAAGTCCATTCAACTGTGGAACGAAGCATAATTTCCCAAGTGATACGCTGCGGAGGCAAAGTAACAATGCTGCAAGAGTGTATGGTGATATACGCACTTGGTCAAAAATTACCCCATGTAGTACAATCACCATTCGGGTGGCAGTTCATGTAGTTTTAAATAGTGCCGGAAACTATGGTGGGTTTAGAAACACTAACCTTCAAAATATTATTCTTGGTGGTTTGAATACTAATTTCAATGCACAAAATATTTACTTCCTCCCAAAATCAACGACTATTGATTACATAAATAATGATTATTATTTTTATTTCCCCTTTAAAGCAGCTAACACAACTTCTTACCCTAATCACCCTGGATTAGCGGCTGATGGTGATGGCGATGGAAAATTTGACAATTTTCATCCCAATGCTAATGTAGATGCTATAGATATTTATCTTGTGGGCAATGATATTTGGAACATAAGCGTTGCAGGTGTAGCCGCCAAAGTAAGTTCTACTGCTATGGCGCTCGCAGGATCATCATCTTCCGGTACAATAGATTGGAGGACACTATGCCATGAAATGGGTCATTGTTTAGGTTTAGACCACACTTTTTATCAAACTGCTTGTGGGCATCAAACTGCACCTGAAAATGTTGAGCATGGGAACGGAATTAATCCTAATAGCAACGGATTGACTGGCGGTGATTTTGTAGCTGATACTTGGCCTGACCCTACCACTTCAGAAGCAACAAAAGAACCTAACAGCTGCGTACAAGCAGATGGATATACTTTTAATACAAGCTGCTCAAATGTGAATCTGCCTTCACTTTACGATGAAGATGGTTTCCCGTGGAAGCCGTGGGTAAACAATTATATGGATTATGCATACGATCCTGGTTGTTTTAATTCTCTCGGCTTTACACAAGGACAGTTTGATAGAATGAAAGCAACGATAGCAAATGATGATGTTGTGTTTTTTTCTACTGTACCTTTCAACACAAGTTCAGTTAGCATTTCATCAAACAATCCAAATTTAGACTATCAATGTACCGGTAACCTTACTTCAGTTACTTTGACAGCAACGGGTAGTCAAAATTTTGCTGCTTACAATTGGTCCGGCACAACAACTACTAACAATTTTATTCAAGTTTCACCACCCCCAAAAACCACTACCTACACACTTACAGCCCGAGATGGTTGTACATTTGCAACAGCATCTTATACCATTCATGTAAATGATGATGTTGTTTTAGATATTGTAGGAGGTAATAATGTTGGCTCTGTTTGTGCAGGTAGTACTACTCAGTATTCAATAAATGATTTTGGCAATACAAACTATACTAGTGGCTCATGGTCAGTAACCTCCGGCAACTCCAACGGTTCTATTAACAGCAATGGAGAGTTGACTATAAATTCAAATGCTACAGGGACCCTCACTATTTCTTATTCAGCTAACACAACACCTACAGGTTGCGTAATTTCTATTTCCAAAACAATTATCATCGTTTCACAAAACACCAATATTGGAATCTTTTCACAAGCAAACAACAACGCCATTTGTCTCGGAAGTAGTACAACTTTAGAAGCAACAGGTGCTGCGGGTTTAAGCTACTTATGGAGTACCGGCGAAACAACATCCAATATTACAGTCACTCCAACGGCCACAACCACTTATACCCTACAAGGCATTTCGCCTTGCGGCCTTCCAAACCCATCTGCTTCCATTACTATTGTTGTAAATCAGGCCCCTTCTATTTCTCTAGCTTCATTTACACTGCCTATTTGTGTTGCTCCCAATGCAGAAATTCCTATTCCCCCATTTACAAGCAACCCTTCAAACTCGTTAGATTATACAATCAACTGGCGAACCAAACCATTGAGTGCTAATTATGTGGATGGTATTGCACCTAACTTTAAATTTCATCCTTTAACAGCAGGCTTATATGATTTGTATGCGGAAATAACAAATAATCAAACACTTTGTAAAAGCGAGAACTTCATTCCAATTATTGTACTGACGAATGATCCCCAAATAACCGGAAGTAATACTGTTTGTGTGGGTCAACAAATTGCTTTGTCGGTGCTAAATGCCCCTAACGGCACATGGCATGTTTCACAGACAACCAATGCCACTATTGATCCCGTTACAGGAATATTGACAGGTATTGCCGCAGGCACAGTCAATGTTACCTATACCGTCAATCTATGTGGTAATGACATCACAACCCCTGCATTTACTGTAAATATTGCGCAAACTCCTCAGATAGTACAGTTAGTTAATCAAATGTGCCTTAGCGTGCCATCTTATACATTTCAGACTAATGTAGCAGGTGCATGGAGCGTTTCACCTCCCGGTAATGCAGTTGTTTCAGTTGTTCCGTCAAGTTCAGATCCTACAAAAGCGACTATCTATACCAATAATCCCGGAGTGGTTGCCATCCGCTTTACTCCTTTTGCCTATACACCTTGTTTGCAAGAACCTATATCTATTCCGGTCACTGTATCTAATTGCAATTCCGTTGTTTCTTGCACAAACCTTACAAATGTTACCACGATAAGAAAAGGAACTGTATCCAATCAGAACTTTTATAATGGCCTATTTTACATAGAAGATAATATAGTCATTGATGGAAATGTAAATTTCGATGGAGCACAAGTAAGTATTCAACCGGGCACAATTATCACTTTAAATAACAATGCAACTTTAACCATTAGCGGAAGCCATTTTTATGGGTGCGGTGGCATGTGGCAGGGTATTAGAGCGTCGGGCGATAAATCAAAAATAATTATCACAGGAATTTTTAGTAGTTCATCCCTTATAGAAGATGCAGAAATAGCCGTCCTGTATAATGCTTCAACACCGGTGCCGGACTATTCAACAGGTCAGATCATTAGTATTGATAACACCATTTTTAATAAAAACAGAATAGGTATTCAAATAGAAAATGTCAGCGATAATTATTATGGTGGCAATCTTCCGTTTAGTATTTCCAATTGTATTTTTACCAGCCGCAACATATCTTTCGACCCATCTATTGTTGCTTGGAACGGGGTTGAGGCTATGAAAATCTCTCCGACTACCACCTTAAACACAACTTTTGGAGCCACTCCTTTATCCTATGCTTCGCCATATATAAATGAGATACTTTTTGATGATGCAGTTCCCGAAGCCTATCTTAAAGACGGAGGAAGTATAAATAAACCGCTTACTGGCATATTGTTGAAAAATGTTGGCATGAAAAGAATAGACGAAACCATTAGCAATTTTGTAATCGGGGGTACTGTTGGCTATTCTATAGCCAACGGTTCTCAAACCAACACCAATATTTTTGACAACCACGATATAGGTATCAAAGTAGAACAAAGTAATGTTGTCGTAAACAATTGTACTTTTCAAAAACCCAACCCAACAGGTTCAGTTGCGGTAAGAAATGGCATAGGAATAAAGGTGGAAAATACTTTTAACAACAGCATAGAAATTAATACGCCATCAGGCTACCCTCGCAATGCTTTTTTTGATCTGAATACTGCGATAGACATAGACCAAAGCGATAAGGTAATAGTAAACAATTGCGATATACGCAGCAATCAAGATGTATATAATCCAACCGACATGGGTTTATTTGGGATAAAAATTACTGACCACAATTATCACAATCTGAATATAAGCCACAACAATATTCATAATATTAGAAATGGAATATGTCACTTTGCGGGTATAGATAGAACGCCGATTCCTGGGTTAGGAGCCACTAATTTTGGTAATCTGAATGTAAGCAACAACCTAATAGCTGCCGAATTAGCTACGCTGCCCAATATTGCAGCAAATGTTACCCGTGCTATAGAACTAAGTGCCATTATATATAGAAGCGAACCCACACCCACTGTATGCAGCAACAATGAAATAACAGCCGTTGCTAGTGGCATAAAATTGAGCGGATGGAAGGGTTCTGAAGTAAGCAATAACATTGTTTCGCTAGCACCAGATATTTCGCCCACCCCTATTAACGAACAATATGGTATTTACATTGAAGGCTCCTATGGTGACCGACACGGAAGCACAGTAGAAAATAACCAAATAACCGGCTTCGACATTACAGCCAATACCACAGGCATTTTGCTATCGCAAGCTACCCGTGTAAACCTTGGTTGCAATACCGTAGGGGGCAACCAACACGGCTTTCGATTTGTAGGTACTAACCCACAAACCAAGTTTTGGGACAATACCATGCTGACGAGTAATAAGTATGGGTTTACCTT
>JANPHE010000052.1:0-3365 GCA_031424295.1 Segetibacter sp.
GTGTACTACAAATGAAAATCGAACCCATCAGTGAGATGGAGGAATTTTATTCGTACCACCCTACGGAATATGACCTTCTAAAAACTACCTCCATTTCCAAAATTTAACAATTGAGCAGGCTTTTGCTGCAATGTGGGTTAATAGCATAGCCTTTTGTGTGCAAGCTTGTGACCCTGCTTTGTTTTAAGCATGTTTTACTTTTCATAAGCACTGTGCGTTGGCAAATGAACCTGCCCTACCCTTTTGCGATTATCATTTACATGTTGCAGGTTCCCTTAGCACAGCTACCAATCACTGAGAAGGAGCAACTTTGAAGACAAAAGTTCGGCAATGGCTTGTGCCTTGTATGTATTGAATTGATGTATGAAGCAAAACTCAGACTTCGCTTTTTAAATAAATACCAATGTGTATATTTGTTTGATGATGGTGGTTTTTTCACAGACTGTCGTTAGCTGCAATGGTGGACAAAAACCTTAGATTTACAAAAAAACAGACAATGATACCTATTTTAATTTCAGCATTTTTATTACTCTTACTTTTTTTAGGACTTTGTATTGCACAAGAATATGAGAGAGCGGTTGTGTTCAGACTTGGAAGATTTAATTCAGTAAAAGGGCCAGGGCTTTTTTGGATAATTCCTTTTATTGACCGAAAACGAACAATTGATATGAGAACCAAAACTGTGGACTTAGAACAGCAAGAAACAATAACAAAAGACAGTGTAACAATAAAAGTAAATGCAGTGCTTTGGTTCAAAGTAGTAGACCCAGCAAGTGCAATAATTAAAGTTGCAGACTATAACAAAGCAGTTTATCAGTTTTCAGTAACTGCACTTAGAAACATCATCGGACAACACACTTTAGATGAAGTTTTGAGAGAAAGAGAGCAAATAAATTCGACACTTCAAAAAATAGTGGACTCATCAACCGAAGCTTGGGGAATAAAAATCGAAATGGTAGAAATGAAAGATGTAGAAATTCCAGAAGCGATGCAAAGAGCAATGGCAAGAGAAGCAGAAGCAATACGTGAGAAAAGAGCCAGAATTGTGAAAGCAGAAGCAGAATTAGAAGCATCAATTAAATTAACACAAGGAGCAAAACAAATGGAAGGAAGCCCAATTGCACTTGAGTTAAGAAGAATGCAAATGTTATCAGAAATTGGAATAGATAATAATACAACGACAGTAATTTTAATGCCGTCAGACTTTACAAATGCTGCAAAGAGTTTTACAGAACTGGTAAATTTGAAGAAGAACACAGAATAGAACCACAGCAGGCATTATTAGGTTTGGCATTATTAGGGCTTGACGAAAATTTCCAATAACGCCAAGCCTTTTTCGTTAGGTGCAAGCTTTAAAAAATTTATAGCTCAACAATATTTAATAACTTTATTCCTCTCCTTGAAAAAATTGTTATGAAGAAACTTTACTCACTTGTTGCACTTTTAACCATATCTTTGATTGCACGTTCACAGGGAACTTTACCTACTGAAACTGTTGGAAATCCAACTACAACTACTCCTGTCTCTTCTTATACAGGGTGGTCAAATCAAGGAACACCAACTTATGTGGGTACCGCTGTAGTTTCAACTATCAATCCTTCAGCTCCCAATGCAAACACCAATTATACACAGCCCAGTGGAAAAGGAAATATCTTATTTAACAATACACCTGGTACCTACTTCCAGCTTTCCAACTTCCCATCGGTGTCATATCAGGCTATTAATATAAACTTTGGGATGTATCTTGATAGTATAAATGTAAATGCGAACCCTTATGAGCTACTAATACAGGCGAGTATTGACAGTGGTATAAACTGGCGAACATTACAGTACAACAGGAATTACGGACAATGGACAGGCATTAATACAGGATTAAACATACCTGATAGTACAACACCCTTTTTTTATGTAGCAGATGCCAGTAAGTTACTGATACGTTTTATTCAAACCAGTTCGGTAAATTCTTTTAGAATGGACGACATAGCAGTTTCACTATATATGCTACTGCCTATTAAACTTAAAAACTTTACTGTCAATGGTACAAGCGCTAAAACGAGTTTGGTTTGGAATGCTTTTTCAAACAGTAACAAGGAAATTTTTATTGTAGAAAAGAGCCGAGATGGTGTACAGTTTTTGCCTGTAAATCAAGTAAACGCAAAAGGAAACGGCGAATACTCTTACGAATATTATGATGAAACAAATAGAAATAAAACGTTCTACAGGCTAAAGATGATAAATACGGACGGCAAAGGTGCGTATTCAAAGATTATTATGGTAAATTATACCTTAAATAGAAATCAACTTGTGGAAGCTGTGTATCCTGTTCCTGCAAAGGATATTTTACATTTCCAAATAAACAACGTCACTGAAAAAAGTATAAAGTTTTCAATAGCAGATGTAAGCGGTAAAATAAAATTACGAAAGACTTTACCATTGATAGAAGGGATAAATAATTTAGAGTTGAACATTTTAAATTTAGAAATGGGAGTATATTATTTAACTGCAATGACATCAGAGAATAGCCAAACGGAAAAAATTATAGTTACTAAATAATGCAAGTCAGTACGTGAAAACAAGCCTGCAGCTAATAACTAAGGTTTCGTTGCGCCCAACGGGCATGCAATGATACGCCGCGGCGGAGAAAGAAACCGGCCATTAAGTGATCTTATAAAATTGTAGGGTTGTTTACCCTGTTGATTTTCCGCAGGTGTTCCTCACCTGCAAACCCAGCTGAACAAAGGGCTGTTGGTTATGAACACAACAGCGGCAGGGTAATCTATTCGTCTTGGTGGGGTCTTCATAGCATAGCCTTTTGTGTGTAAGCTTGTGCCCCTGCTTTGTTTTAAGCATGTTTTCCTTTTCATAAGCACTGTGCGTTGGCAAATGAACCTGCCCTAACCTTTTGCGATTATCATTTACATGTTGCAGGTTCCCTTAGCACAGCTACCAATCACTGAGAAGGAGCAACTTTGAAGACAAAAGTTCGAAAACGGCTGGTGCCTTGTAAGTATTGAATTGATGTATGAAGCAAAACTCAGACTTCGCTTTTTAAATAAATACCAATGTGTATATTTGTTTGATGATGGTGGTTTTTTCACAGACTGCCATAAGAGGTAATTCGAGATTGAAACTTTGACTATCAATTTAACCATTATAATGGAAAATAAAATTTGGCTCGCTAATGGAATTTTAATTCTTCATGCAATTGTAGTAGGAATTACTGTAGCAGGTGGCGTTGCATTATTTACTGGACGATTTGCTAAATTTCATAAAAGAGATATTTTTGCTTGGGCTTTTATTACCTGCTCTTTCGGACAGATTTTTTCATTGCTATTTACTGGGGGCTGCATTTTTACTCAATGGGA
>JANPHE010000053.1:0-2115 GCA_031424295.1 Segetibacter sp.
TCCCGCTGCTGCCTGAAATATAACTTACAACTTTCCTCTGTGGAATAGGTCGTAAAGAACTTGTCTATCTTCATAAGTACTAATATTATTAGCAAATATATGCTAATAATATTAGCCTGCACTCAATTGCGGATAGTCATTAATCAATTAACAATTATAAAGATGATGGAAAAATAGGTACTTATAGAACTCATATTTCAACTATAAGGATATTAAAAGAGTATGTAAATAATAGGTCTATTCAATTTGAAGATATTACCCCAGAATTTTTAATGAAGTATGAAAGGCATTTGAAGACCTTTAGAACCCTTAAAACAAATACCATTCACAGACATTTTAAGTTTTTTAGAAAACTTTTCAACGATGCCATACGACTAGATAAATTTGATTATCAAAACAATCCATTCAAGAAGTATAAATTGAAACTGGAAAAGACAACTCGAGAATATTTATCTGAGGAAGAGTTGAAAGCCTTAGAGGAAGTACCAACGGTGTCAGGCGAAAGAATGAATTTGCACAAGCAAATGTTCATTTTTGCAGCGTACACAGGTGGGCTTCGCATTTCGGACGTATTGAAATTGCAGTGGAGAAACTTTGACGGAACACACATTCACGTTATCATCCACAAAACAAAATCACAATTGTCGATTAAATTACCAAACAAAGCATTAGAAATCATCAAACAATACCTTACTAAGCAATCTAAACCTACAGATTTTATTTTTCCGATGTTGACAAATGGTTTAGATTTAAATAACCCCCAAAAGGCCTTCGACGAAATTTCAAGTGCGACCGCCTATGTCAATAAGAACTTAAAAATATTAGCTACGAAAGCTAAAATTGACAAACCATTGTCATTTCATATTAGCAGACATACCTGGGCTACTACAGCTTTGAAAAAAGGTATTAGTATTGACAAGGTTTCAAAACTATTAGGTCACGCACAATTAAGAGAAACTCAGATCTACGCCAAAATAGTAAATGAAGAATTAGATAAAGCAATGGAAGTATTTAACAACTAAAATGATACTTATGTCAGAAGAAATATTTGGAACATTTGAAAACAGAGGATATAAAATATTTATTCCAGAAGCAATCGTAAAGCTTGTACCCAAAAACAACATCGACGAATATAAATACGATATTGCTTTTGATGAAAAAAAAAGAATTTGCTCAATAATTAATCAACCTACACAAAAAACCATACATTTTGACGGAAGTAAATCTCCAATTTGCCAAAACTGTTATTATAAAAAGTTAGGCTTAAAATTGGCATCGCTATCATTAGATCAAAGGGATGAATTTCTTGAATACCAGATTAGCATTCATAAAAATCCAATAGACTGGCTAAAATCATTTTTGCATTATCTTGATGTATTCAAAAACGATTTAGATGTTCATGATTATGGGTTAAACCCAGATTGGAAAAAATTAATCAATCAGCAGATTTTTAACCTAGAAGAAGAAGCAAAACCAACAAGTAAAAAAATCAGGCTAAAAACTAACTTAAATGTACCACAACTAGCTTATATGTTTAAGTTACTGATGGATGCAAAACCCGCCATATTTAACATAAAGACCAATAATGAACTATATAAATTTATTGAAGCCAACTTTTCTACAATAGGTAAAACAGATGCAGGACCAACAGAGGTCCGCCTTAATAATTTGTATAGTAATGTTGACAAATCAACCGCAAACTTCTGGGTTGAACGATTGAAAAAGATGCTCGAAGACGCGAGGAATATTTAATTTTTAAAACACTTCAAAATCAAGCCAGCACTACATTTCAGAAGGGGTTGTACAACCCCTAACAAGTGATTTCATTGCACTAATATTTCCATTTTTACATCGTAAAGCATTCAATAACACTAAAAGTATATTAAAATGGAAGTAATAACAATTCAATCGGAAGCCTTTCAAGAAATAGTAAATAAAATAGAAGCAATCAACAGCAAACTAAACAACAATCAAAAAGAAAAAAAAGAATGGCTAGACAATCAAGAACTAATGTCCTTATTGAAAATATCAAAGCGTACCGCACAACACTATAGGGATACTGGAATGATTTCCTTTTCTCAAGTTGGAAATAAAATCTATTATAAAGTTGCAGAC
>JANPHE010000054.1:0-7075 GCA_031424295.1 Segetibacter sp.
GATGTATAATTTTTTTACATCAAGAGTGTCGCAGGTTTTCTTTTCTATATCGGAAAGAAAAGATTTGCTCTTCCAATAGTAAAAAGCACGTTTGACATTTTCTATTTTGTGATGAGTACATGAGGGGAATAGTGGTATTAAAACGAATGTAAAAAGAATTATAAGAGTATTATTTTGGAAAAAATTTCTCTTTTGATTTTTTCTTATAATATTTTGATCTTTTATCATTCTTTTTTGACTTTTCTTGGGATTTATATACTATCGCTAGTAGCATAACATACATTCAAAAATAACCGCAACTTTTCACATTCTATAACTTTTTTTACAACATTTTTCTACTTTTCCTCAATTGTTTTTGCCGTGGTTGGCGTATTCTTCACCAACCTCCATAATTCCCAAATAATATAAAATTGAAAACATAAAACAGTCCAAATGAATGCACACATTTATTCGTGCATTCGTGGTAATATTTGGACTATTTAGGACATCCATTTGGTATTTCACGGTGCTTTATATTAAGTTATTAGCGTTTAATTTCCACTAAAATGTCTATTTCCAACATTTCAACAAGCACCAATCCCACTATTTTTAAGAAATAAGCACAATTAAAATAGGCGGATTATTGTATTCATTTTTTATAAAGCAGTTCGCCGAAGGCGAATTATTAGAAAAAAAATGAGACAACCAATTCGCCATAGGCGGATTACTTAGCGAAATATTAAACATATAATTCGCCATAGGCGGACTACTTGAACGAAATATTTACAATAAATTCGCCTAAGGCGAATAGATTTATTGACATTTGAATATAAAGTCCGCCGCATTTGTATAGGTTTTTCTCCTAACAATAGGGCTTTATACCTGTTTCTAAACCCTTGAAAAGATATTGTTTAACCCATTCATCTTTAAAAAGAACAGACCATGCGAAACCAAACCATCCGGGGCATTAAGCTGTACAACCTGCGCAATGGATTGTACCTGGCTCTAATGAGGGAAATTATAAATCATATAAATGATAGCCCTGTTGTACTAACAGTAAAACATGAATTGGATGAACTGGAAGCCGGCGTGCTACGCTAAGTCCTTGAACAACATTCCGTTTTATTCAGAGAACACTTTGAGAAAACTGGAGGCAACTAGTTTAAAACTATTGCATTTCCAAATATAAGTACTGGCATTTATAGCTATCCAAAAAACCTGGCTGTAATTGTTGCTATAGATGCTATCAAAAAGTTCATTATTTCCTATCCAAATGCATTCGATAAAATTATCTTTGTCTGCTTTGATGATGAAAACTACAATCTATATCAGCAGCTACTATAATTGAACCAATGGATTATTTGCAACTTAAAATTAAAGACATAACTCAACAAACAAGCAATTCAAAAACCTATTGGGTTGAAACAACAAATGGCCAACCAATTATTTATAAGGCGGGGCAATTTCTCACTTTAATTATATCTATACATGGAAAAGAAATCAGAAGATCTTATTCCATTAGTTCAACACCGGGGGTAGATACCCATGTTTACTTTACGATAAAAAAGGTTCAAAATGGTGAGTTGAGCAGGTATTTGTTCGATTACCTAAAACCCGGAGATGTCATTACATCTCTCCCACCTTCAGGAAGATTTATTGTTGAAGACATTGACTTTGAAACTGCAATTTTTATTGTAGCCGGTAGCGGCATTACACCGGTGTTCTCTCTTGTAAAACACTTGTTGTACCATACAATAGCGACAAGCGTTTTACTCATTTACCAAAACAGTAATGAAGCAGATTCGATATTCAGAAAAGAATTGCAACTCTTACAAGTTCGTTTTGCAAATCGTTTTACATTAAATGAAATATTTAGCCAACCAACAGATCATACTTATTATTCGCAACGATTAAACAATAACCTGCTTGAAAGCATAATTAACCAACAAACAAAGAATGAAAAAATCTCCTTTTTTTTATGTGGACCCGAAACATTTATGCGCATGGCTCAGTTTACCCTGAAAGTGATGGGTTATGCTGAACAAAAAATAAGGAAAGAGAATTTTTATGCCACCGCGCCACCGCAGCCATTTATGGTTGATAAATCGCCACATAAAGTCACTATTCATTATGGAGTAACAATCCATGTATTGGAAGTCGCTTATCCGGAAAACATACTTGAAGTTGCACTAAAGCAAAATATAAAACTGCCTTATAGTTGTCGTGGAGGAAGATGTAGCACATGCACCGCAAAATGTATAAACGGCAAAGTTAAAATGAGTATCAATGACGTGCTTACACAAAATGACCTTGCAAAAGGTTTAATTCTCACATGCGTTGGTTATCCTGAAACGGATGTAGAACTGACTTACGATACCTAGTAGAGTACTAAAGAGAGTTTCCCTGATTCTTCAAGGTGTTCCTTAGGGCACCTCGAAGCAAATATAAATGCCTCGTACGCACGGTCTTGTCTTCTCGCCACTTTCGTTGCTTAGAAATATATAAACAAAGCCATTGTTTTGTGCTTTTGAATTATTGAACTTATATGAATTATTTTTTAAACCCTATCCTTTCCCTATCCACCCACTTTCTTTGAGCTGCCTTTTCGTCTAACAGGTTTTCCATTGCATCATAAATTTGGTTTAGTTGTGTATCATGTTCACCCAATCTTTCTTTTATTTGTTTCAGCTGCTCCCTTATATCGGTTTGCTTCAATAATATCCGTCTAACTTCTACAAAGGCTCTCATGATGGCAATATTCATATTAATTGCTCGGTCGCTATTAAGAACACCGCTTAACATAGCAACGCCCTGTTCAGTAAAGGCATAGGGGGTAACACTTGTATTGCGTTTGTTTTGAGATGCGGTAACAGATTGTGACCTTAAAGAATCATTGCTTTCAGATGCGGTAACAGATTGTGACCGGATGGTTTGCCATTCAGCTAAACTTAAACGAAACATAAAATCAGTTGGAAACCTTTTAATATTCCGTTTTACAGCTTGGTTCAAAGCCTTTGTCTCAACTTCGTAAAGTTGTGCAAGATCAAAATCAAGCATTACCCTTTCACCTTTAATTTCATAAATCCTGTTTTGAATAGTTTACATTATTTGCATATTGATAGCTTTTAAAAATCCAATTGTATTTTATTTGCTGTTTCACGTTTGGTTGCATCAATAACCTTTGAATAAAACTGTTTGGGTTTCAGTTCCCCGTTAGATAATTTTTGAAAATACAGTTTCGTATGTACGAGGCATTTATCTTTCGTTCAATGCATGCCTTAAACAACATTCCGTTTTATTTAGAGAGTACTTTGGGAGAACAGGAGCTTTTGTCGTCGTATATGTAACAATGTAATATAGAGTTGGAAAATAATCAGTTTATCCTGAGACAATCCAGTTCTAAAATGAAACATATTTCAAAAGTTCAACCTCCTCAATTTCATAACCAGAGTCATTGCATAAAAAATCTAATTTTTTATATTCCTCTTTTAAATAAAATACTATTTGACATGTATCTGCATTGTATGGATAAGACACTTTTTTATATGTAAGTTTTACTGGGACAAAATATAATTGTGTATCAATTCTTACAATCTCTTGGTTGTTTTGCTCAAAATAATGAATATTAATTTTTTTTGAATAAGGCAGTAAAGTATCTGTAATTCCAGATTGATAAACTTCAAGCCCTTTGGATTGTTTCCCATTCAATAGTGCTTCAAATACCATTTGTTGTTCATTAAAAAATGCTACTCTATTTCTAAAATAAATTAAAAACCCACAACTAGTTTTACTATTAAATTGGCTAAAAGCTTGCTTTGCGATCAAGTAAAAGAATAAAATGAAAATAGTTCTTAGCATTTAATTAATATTTTTCCTCCGTGGTTGGTGTTCTTCACTAACCACTACGAAGATGTAAATATAAACAGACTATTGTTTTTGTTATTCTGAGATCTTCTTTCAAAGTATTGTGCGGCAGCTAGAGACACCAGCTTTGGTAAACATTCATCCTCTGTTCTTCGAGGTCAAAAACAGTTTCCGCCTTCTCAAAAACGATTTCTGCCTACGCCCCTTTCTGAAAATAATGGAGTTCTCGAGAAAAATCCAAATAAGGAAATTTGCTTCCCAATTCTTTTATTTTATCAATATTGCTTTGGAGAAATACCTGGTGAGCTTTTGTTTCAGGATGAAATGGTTTATGCTTAAAACTTGTCACTATTTTCTTTACTTCTTCCATTGTTGATGTTGCTTCTTCATCAATAAAACTGCTGACAAATTTTTCAAAGACATACTCAGTAGCTGCATAATTTGGATGGACAAGGTCTATATCAAAAAACCTGTAATCGCGCAATACATCAATCACGATTTCGTATGCCGGAAAATAATGGGCATGGTTGTACAGATCGACTAAAGTATGCACGGCTTCCAACAAACGGGCCTTGCTTCTGTTGTTTTCTACTACGCCATCTCTGATGTGCCGAACCGGGCTAATCGTAAAAATAATGTTGCATGCAGGATTGAATACTTTCAACCTTTCAATCGTTTGAGTTAGCGCATATACAGTTTCATTTGTTGATAACAGATGCTTATTGAACCATTGGCCCGGTGCCCGATGGCAATTGGCAACCGACTGGCCATTTTCCACAAGCTGATAGGAAAATGATGAACCTAAAGTAATGATTAACCAATTCGTTTTCTTCAAATGTTCATATGCGCTTAGCTGGGATGTATTTATATTATTGAGCACCTCTTTTGCATTCATAGCTGAGAAATGCGAATGATGATCCCAACTCTGCCACAGTTCATTCAGAAAAAAAAGATCAGCCTCCTGGTATTGCCGTTCATCCATATATGCGTTGAGGCTTTTGCAAACGCTCAACGGATCAAACAAGATGCCATTTGGATTTTGAAGAATAGGAAATTTTAGTTCATCAAGCCTTCTGCCAATATGCTCTGTAAAACAGGATCCGATGGCAACAATACTGTCTGCATAAGTAATCCTATGTAAAGGCGATTTTATGAGAACATCCAGCATTAGTTTCATAGTAAAAAAATAAAGGAACAAAGCGCCATAACTGCCACAATCTAAATAGTCGCTATGCCATCATAAAAGTTATTAAATAAAAATATCCGAAGCCATTAACAATGCCTTTTCCAACGCTTCTTCGTTGAATGAACTTTTTAAATGATGCTGTTTAAAATAATCCAGCATCCATTCAGTATTCATATTGCCGACTAAATCATCTGCCGCCATCGGACAACCGCCTATTCCCTTTAAAGCTCCATCAAATCTTTTGCATCCGGCTTCTACAGCGGCTTCCAATTTTTCTTTCCAATTAGCAGCCGTAGAATGCAAGTGGACACCAAATGAAGTATTGGGATAGGCTGGAATTAATGTTTTCATAGCCAATTCAATTTGGTCAGCTGTTGCCATACCAACCGTATCGGCCAATGAAATAATGCCGATCTCTTTTCTTACCATTTCATCTGCCCAATGCAATAGAATTTCTTCGTTGTACTCATCACCATAGGGATTGCCAAAACCCATGCTGAGATATACAACCAATTGCTTATTGCTTTTTATACAAAGTTCCTGTATCTCCTCTACCCTATTTACACTCTCTTCTATGGAACTATTTGTGTTTCGCTGCTGAAAGGTTTCGGATATGGAGAATGGAAAACCAAGGTAAGAGACCTGATCAAAAGTGACCGCTTCTTCTGCACCGCGGGTATTGGCAACAATTACCAACAGTTTTGATATTGTATTGGCCAAATCTAACTTCCCCAATACTTCCCTTGTATCAGCCATTTGTGGAATTGTTTTTGGGGAAACAAAGCTTCCACAGTCTAAAGTATCAAAGCCTACTTTGAGCAAAGCATTTAAATAATCGACTTTCTGCGGTGTTGGAATGAATTTTTTCCATCCTTGCATTGCATCGCGGGGACATTCAACCACTTGTATTTTATTGCTGAAATTTATGGCCATCAATTAATCGTTTTAGGATTGCGAAGTTAAGTGAATCGGTTTTGGAAAATGTGGGAAGGAAGTTGTTGAATTTTTTTCGTTTTTGCAGTTGTTCTTTCACCTGCAAATGTTGCAAAAGGGACTATTGGTGTAGGCAAAGAAAATATTTAAATAAAATAATATAATGTGAAAAGTTGCGGCATTTTTTCAATTGGGCGAAATTGCATTTGGACATTATACCAATCGTTGGTATATTCGAAGTATTAAAAATCACATATGGCCAGAAATACTTCAATTTTATTAGGAGAATATTTTGAAAAATTTATTGATTCTGAAGTTTCATCAGGACGTTACACTTCCGCTAGTGAAGTTGTGCGTACCGCCTTAAGGTTGCTTCAAACTGAAGAGGAAATGAAAAAAAGCCTCGTGACAGCTTTAAAAAAAGGCGAAAGATCTAAAAGAATTGAAAACTTTGATCCCAAAAAACATTTAGCCGCGCTGCATAAAAAACATCTATGAAAACACTAAAAGTGATTTTCAAAGAGCAGGCAATTATTGACCTTGAAGATATTTGGCTATATACCTTGCATACATGGTCTTTGCGACAAGCTGATAGATATCATGCTATGATACTTAAAGAAGTTGAATTCCTAGCAACGCACCCAAAATCAGGAAAGGATCAAAATCATGTTCGGGAAGGCTATCGATCTTCGAAAATTAAGTCTCACGTAATCTTCTATCGAATTGTAGAAAATGAATTAGAGATCATTAGAATTCTACACGAACGTATGGATATCCGTAACAGACTAACAGAGTAGCAATCATCCACCAACATTAAGTGGAGCCGACGAAAAGCCCCGATAAAAAACCTATTACTGCATGTTGACAGTACCTGCAGTGTTTGTAGGGTGCAAAGTAGCGTACTATTTTTTTGGGTACTTGTAAATTACTGTTGGCCTGTTTTCTCCTTCTCAGTTATTCTTTAACCTGCAAAGGATGCACAGGAAGACTGTTGTAAAGAACAAACAGTGGCAAAAAACTACAAAAATGAAAAAGAAATACCTCGATGAACGGAGAGGTTTTTATACCTTATAAAGATGATATACAATGTTTATTTACATTTGTAGGAATTTA
>JANPHE010000055.1:0-4098 GCA_031424295.1 Segetibacter sp.
ATTGAAGTTCCGGCAGATAGCGATACAACTGTGGCATACAAAAAAATTCAAGAAGCATATAAAGAATTACAGGCAGGCAAAAAATTTGAAGAAATAGCACAACAATATTCTAGTGATGCTGCGACCCAGCAAAACAAGGGAGATCTGGGGTATATTACTGCCTTCTCTTTATCTTACAGATTGGAAAATATTATTTATAGTTTGCCGGTCAATACTTTTTCGGCCCCTTTCAAAACAAAGTTGGGTTATCATATTTTCAAAAATGCCGGTGAAAGAAAACCTCTTGGCAGCAGAAAGGTAGCACAGATTATGATTGCCGTTCCGCCAAATAGCTCAGCAGCAGAAATTGCAATAGCAGAAAAAAAAGCAGACAGCGTTTATACTCTTATTTTGAAAGGGGAACCTTTTGGGAGGTTGGCAGCGGCAGTAAGCAATGACCTTAGTAGTAATAACAACAATGGTGAACTACCAGAATTTACAACAGGAACTTATTCCCCTGATTTTGAAAACGCAGCATTTGCATTGTCAAAAACAGGTCAGCTTACAAAACCATTTCAGACTGCATTTGGATTTCATATTCTTAAGCTAATTGAAGCAAAGGAAGCACCTAAAGATATAAATGACCCAACCACCTTTGCCGTTGTTCAAGAGAAAGTTGTAAAGGACAACAGAATGGAACAGGCAAAGAAAAATCTAATCAGCAAAACACTTGCAACCATCAGATACAAGCCGGCTGTTTACAAAGAAAATGACTTGTTTACTTATGTTGATAGTGCACAAGAGAAAAAGGAAATAACAGTAAAAGGTCTTTCTGCCAAAACGGTAATTTTTTCATTTACTAAGCAGAATGTAAAAGCAGAAGATTTTGCCAACTATGTAATGTCTGCAAGAAATGGATCAGAAGAGCCCGTTAATTATAAGTCTCTTCTGAATCAGTATGTAAATGTAGCTGCTGATGAATATTACAGAAATCATATGGAAGATTACAATGCCGATTTTGCAAAGCAGGTAAAGGAATTTAAAGATGCAAATTTGCTTTTTGCCATTATGGAAAAAAAGGTTTGGGGAAAAGCAAATGGTGATAGTGCCGGTCTTCAGCAGTATTATACAGCTCACAAAGAGAAATACCAATGGCCCGCAAGTGCAGATGCACTCATCATTACTGCCAACAACGAACAATTGGTCGATACCTTGCAAATGAAAATGAAACAAGGAGTAGGAAATTGGAGAGCAATAACCAGCAAATACGACACTGATGTAATAGCTGACAGTGGACGTTATGAACTTTCTCAATTACCGGTTGTTGACAGGACTAATTTTAGCAATGGCTTATTTACTTCACCGGTGAAAAATGAGAATGATGGATCTTATACTTTCAACTATATCTTTAACCTGTACAAAGAAGCCTCTCAGCGTTCTTTTGAAGATGCGAGAGGAATGGTCATCAGCGATTACCAGCAAATCCTGGAAGATAAATGGATTGCAGAATTAAAAAAGAAATACCCTGTAGTAGTAAACCAAACAGTATTTCAGTCTATCAAATGATTTTATTGACCATGTTATTATAGTGAAAAGAGGACAATCGTTCTCTTTTTTTGTGCTTTGCAAACTATTCAACCCTATTGCTTGTTTATGACTAATAATATTTAAGGTTCCAAATTGTCACAAAAAAGGAAGCAACTCATTCATGCTGTACTTTTGTGCCTGATTCAAATTGTACAATGCAACTATCCGATTTATACCAAAGAGCGTCTGATTTTGATTTTTTAAGTGCTGAAGAAGGAAAGTTTTTGTTTGAAAATGCTCCAACAGCTGACCTAATGCACATAGCCAACGAACTGCGCAAAAAGCAAGTTCCACATGGAAAAGTAACCTGGATAATAGATCGGAATATGAACACAACTAATGTTTGTATTGCGAATTGTAAGTTTTGTAATTTCTACCGCATTCCGGGCCATCCTGAGGCTTACATTACCGATATAGAAACCTATCGTACCAAAATAGAAGAAACGTTTAAGTATGGCGGAGAGCAACTGTTGTTGCAAGGTGGTCATCATCCTGACTTAGGGCTTCAGTATTATGTTGACTTATTCAAGAAGTTGAAAGCGATGTTTCCAAACCTCAAACTTCATACCCTTGGTCCACCGGAAGTGGCGCACATAACCAAACTAGAAAAGAGCACACACCGAGAAGTATTAATGGCATTAAAAGAAGCGGGCATGGACAGTCTTCCTGGTCCTGGGGCTGAAATACTGGTAGATAGAGTAAGGCGATTGATCAGCAAAGGAAAATGTGGATCTCAGGAATGGTTGGATGTAATGCACGAAGCACATAAATTGGACATTACAACGAGTGCTACCATGATGTTTGGCCATGTAGAAACAGTTGCTGAGCGGATGGAACATCTTGTAAAACTCCGCGATGTTCATGCAAAGAAACCCGATTATGCAAAAGGATTTATCGCTTTCATTCCCTGGACTTTTCAGGATGTAGATACATTGCTGACGCGAATAAGGGGCGTACACAATCTAACAACTGCTGACGAATACATACGAATGATTGCCATCAGCAGAATTATGTTGCCCAATGTAAAAAACATTCAGGCTAGTTGGCTAACAGTCGGTAAGCAAGTAGCTCAAATTTGCTTAAACGGAGGTGCCAACGATTTTGGAAGCATCATGATAGAAGAAAATGTAGTAAGTGCTGCAGGCGCACCTCATCGGTTTACAAGCAAGGGCATTCAACAAGCTATTAAAGAAGCAGGATTTGAACCGCAACTCCGCAACCAACAATATGAATTCAGGGCAATGCCGGAAATGATGGAAGAGCAGGTGATTAATTATTGATTTGCTTTTAGTGTAACTGGGGCAGCAATGATTAACCATGACCAAGAAGCTCATTCTCCATTTGCAGGAATGAATCGAAAAGCGATTTCGTAACCTCACCAGCTTCTCCATTTCCAATAAGGTATCCATCAACAGACAACACCGGTAAGATTCTTTTGGTTGTACTTGTAAAAAAGACCTCTTTTGCCTGGTACAATTCAGCAACTGAAATGACACGCTGCTCAACTTTGTACTTTTCCTGGGCTATCTCCAATACTTTTTTCCTGGTAATACCATACAAAACACCTTCAGCAGGGGTAACGACCGTATCGTTTTGGGTAACAATAAAAACATTTGCCCGCGGAAACTCAAGAATGTTTCCTTTATTTTTATACAAGACCTCATCTGCTTTACTCTCCGAAATTTTTTGCTGCAGATAAATGCCTGTTAAGTAGTTGATTGATTTAATAGCAGGCAATTCCCTTTTATAATCGTGAGTTATTATATTCAATCCCTTCAGAAAAATTTCTTCTGATGGCAATTCGATTGCTTTTTGGGTAATGATAAAATTTGGCCGTCCAATATTGTAGCTGTCATCTGAATATCCGCCCGTCAAAACCAACCGAATTCCGGAAGTTGCTATTCTATTTCTCTGGGTCAGTTCTTTTATAATCAAAGCTATTTCTTCTTTTGAATGCGGAATAGCCAGCCGTAAAACACTTGCTGAATGGAATAATCTATTTAGGTAATCTTCCAAAAACAGCGGTACAAAATGTTGAGTTCTAAAAAAATCAAAAACGCCATAGCCCCTTTGGATGGCAAGGTCATTGATGCCTATAGTGGCTTCCAGATCATCTATAAATATATTGTTAACAAATGCATCCATAGGATTCGCCACTTTTGAAAGCATGAAGATAAATATTAAAAACAATAGCTGAAAGATCAGGTTTGTTCAATAAATACTTAGAAAAAAGCTCGTACTTTGAAAATTAAAGGTACCGAATGAAGATGTCCGGTTTTACGATTATTAGAAATGCAATCATCAACGACTATCCGATCATAGAAGCCATAACTTCTGTTCTTCCTTTGGTAGATGAAATGATTGTGCTGGTAGGAGACAGTAGCGATGAAACCATTGAACATATTAAAAGCATTAATGACGATAAAATAAAAATTCATCACAGTATCTGGGACCCGCTACTAAAAAAAGGTGGTAAGGTGTTGGCTGTGGAGACCGACAAGGCATTCAAGCTGATTGATCCTGAAAGTACGT
>JANPHE010000056.1:0-7398 GCA_031424295.1 Segetibacter sp.
AATTAAATCAAACAATCAATAATAATTATGGCTACAAAAATTACAGTTAACAACAATGGCTCTTTAAGAGTAGAGGGAGATTTTGAAATGGTAGATAAAAATGGCAACACGTATGGTCTCGGAGGCAGACAAGTAATATCCCTGTGCCGTTGCGGATTGTCCAAAAACAAACCCTATTGTGATGGTTCCCATAAAGGTGGTTTTGACCACGATGCAGAAGCTTTTGATTTGCCACAAAAAGTAAACCCACCCGCTTAATCAGCGGGTTTTTTTTTGAAATATTGTTGAACGATTTCGATAACATTTTGATAAGTATTGCTGAAATAAAAGGGCAGTTCTTCCTGCGAAACCCACTTCAGTTCAGATATTTGCTCCTCAGCCTGCGGTATCAATGGTTGCTTGCTGCTTGCTTTCATTGCATACCAATGGGTTTCTTTTTTGATGTTTATTCCTCGTTCGTTGTAATAATGTGTGCTGATACCAACTAATTCTCCCAATTCAACATGCTTAAGTCCTGTTTCCTCTTCTATTTCTCTGATGGCGCACTCCTCAATGGTTTCGCCATCGTCCCATTTTCCTTTTGGCAGGTCCCATTTTCCCCTTCGATACATCCATAAAATACTGCCTTCTTCGTTTTCTACAATGCCTCCTCCTGCTATAATTTTTTCTGCCATAGTTGCTATTTGTTTGCAATATAATGGAATAAGCTGTTTTGAGATGGCAATGTTGATGATTTTCTCCGGGACGAGACAACTCCTTTGAAATAAATTTTACTAGTCAAACAGAATTGGTACAAGTTTTGCCTTCATAGAATTTTTGAAATTGAAAACTATTTTTAGAATACAGGTTCCTACTATCTTCGTACAATGACGAACAAAAATGGCGTAGCTGAACGCTTGCTGCAAACCGGAGCTGTACAATTGAGACCTAACGAACCATATACATGGGCGAGTGGTTGGAAAAGCCCCATTTATTGCGATAACAGAAAATTGCTTTCATTTCCATATGTACGGGATTATATAAAAAGTGAAATGTGCAATTTGATCTTTGAGAAATATCCGGATGCAGAACTAATAGCAGGCGTGGCCACAGCAGGGATTGCATGGGGAGCTTTGGTAGCTGATCAGCTGAAACTGCCATTTATCTATGTAAGGCCGAAAGCAAAAGAACATGGGCTTGGAAATCAGATTGAAGGTTCTTTTGAAAAATTGCAAAAAACAATCATTGTTGAAGACCTTATATCTACAGGAAAAAGTAGCTTGCAGGTTGTAGAGGTGTTGGAAAAAGAGGGTTTAGATATTTTGGGTCTCGTATCTATTTTTAATTATGGTTTTGATGCAGCAGATAATAATTTCAAGGCTGCAAACGTTGAGTACCAATCATTAACTGATTATGGTACCTTGATAAATATTGGATTGGAAAAGGGTAAAATAGAATCCGAAGCAGAAAGTTTATTATTGCAATGGAGAAAGGACCCTGCTAACTGGAGTGGGCTATAAAATTTAAAAAATATACACATGAAAAAGTTATTATTATTTGCGGTTTTGTTCTCAGGAATTGTTTTTTCAGTAGGGGCTCAGGAAAAGAAGCCTGAATGGGCAACTATCAAAACACCCAATCTCAGGTGCTGGGAGTGCAAGAAGCGGCTTGAAGATTTTATGGCAAGAGAAGTGTCGCAGACAGAAGGTGGAATAATTAAAATGCAAATTAATTTATTGAGCGGTACAACAAGAGTTCAATTTTATTCTGGTCGTGTTACTTTAAACTATATTCAAACAGCGTTTGCCAATGCCGGATTTGATGCTGATGATATAAAGGCTGAAGAAAATGCTTATAAAAAACTTCCTCCATCATGTAAGCGTGCAGAAGATGGTGGCGGTGCCAAAAAAGGGCAACCTTGTCATATGGAACCAATGGATTAGCAATAACTTATTTTCGAATAGGAAAAGGGTGCATTTTCTGCATCCTTTTTTTTTAATAAAAGAAGGATATTAAGAAGATGAAAGTTGTTCTTTATTGAATAAAACTAGCCAATTGTAACTTTAAGCATTCTATCTTTTCCCTGCATGTCTTTTCTTAATTCAATATTTTTATACGAATACGTCTCAAACAAACGGATGACTTGTTCCCCCAAAGCCTCATTTATTTCTGCATAAATGTTGCCGTCTTTTTTCAAATGAGTCATTCCAAATTTTGCTATGTTTTTGTAAAAGATCAATGCATCATTATCAGGGACAAATAGCGCAATACGTGGCTCAAAGTTCAGCACATTATCGCTCATACTTTTGGCTTCACTTGCCTTTATGTATGGGGGATTGCTAACGATGATATTGTATTTTCCTAGTTGGTCCCATTCCGTTTCGTTTAAAAAGTTAATGAGGTGAAAGTGTATGGCTGTATTTTGTTGTATCGCGTTGGTTTTGGCAACATGCAATGCATCATCAGAAATGTCAATTGCTGATGTATTTATGTAGTCTCGCATTTTTTTGATGCTAATGGGTATGCAACCGCTACCGGTGCCAATATCAATCAATGAAATCTCTTTGGTGTCTTTCTTATCCACATCACTAATGATCCAATCTGCCAATTCTTCGGTTTCGGGACGAGGGATAAGTACATGTTCATTCACCAATAGTTTCAAATTCATAAACCATGCTTCACCTAGTACGTATTGAACAGGTTTGCTTTTCTGCAAATCTGCTGTCATCAGATCAATTGTTGTTTGTTGCGGGACACTAACAAGAAAATGCTTATTGATAATCCTGTCTATTTTTCGTTGGCCTGTTACATGTTCAATTACAAGGTCTGCAATATTTGCTGCTTCCCGCTGTTCATATACGTCGGATAAACGCTTTAGCAATTCCTGAAAGGCAAACTGAATGGTCATGTTGCAATGCTACTGCTTTTTTAATTTACTTTTGACGAGTGACGGATGATTATTCAGTATATATGTTTCGATGTATAGAACTCGCAAAGCTAGGTTCGGGCAATGTAGCGCCCAATCCTATGGTGGGGGCTGTACTGGTGTACTATGGAAGAATCATAGGTGAAGGATATCATCAGCAATATGGTCAGGCACATGCAGAAGTGAATTGCATTAATAATGTACTGGCAGCAGATAAACATTTGATTAAGGAATCAACTTTGTTTGTTTCTCTTGAGCCCTGTGCGCATTTTGGAAAAACACCACCCTGTGCTGATTTAATAATTAAGCATCAAATATGCAAAGTAGTGGTAGGATGCAGAGACCCGTTTCCTTTGGTAGATGGTAAAGGAATAGAACAATTGGAAGCTGCTGGAGTACTTGTTACCATTGGGCTAATGGAGAAAGAATGTATTGATCTCAATAAGCGGTTCTTTACTTTTCATCAGCAAAAGAGACCTTTTGTTATTTTGAAATGGGCGCAAAGCAACAATGGACAAATTGCCAATGCCGATCGCTCACCTGTTCGTATCAGTAATGATTATTCCAATCGACTTGTTCACCGGTGGAGAAGTGAAGAATCGGCTATTTTGATAGGAACCAATACTGCATGGCACGACAACCCATCGCTGAATGTCAGGCATTGGACTGGTAAGAATCCTGTTCGGATGGTGGTGGATTTGAATCTACGACTACCCAAGACATTACACCTTTTTGATCAGCAACAAAAGACCATTATTTTTAATGCCATTAAGCATGAAGAAACGGATAAACTGATGTACTACAAACTAGAAAATATTTCAGTTGTTGATGGATTGCTGGCTGCATGTCACGAGCTAAAGATCCAGAGTATATTAGTAGAAGGGGGAACCATATTTGCCCAACAGTTTATTGATGCTGGCCTATGGGACGAAGCCCGGGTGATTGAAAATACTGAACTAATTATTCAAAATGGATATGCCGCACCATTGTTGAAAAATCATTCCATTGTTTCAAAAGAATTTATTGCTTCCGATAGCATTACCTATTATAAAAACAACCAGGGATAACCTAAGGGGATTTTCCTTTTATCTATGTCTGACCAACTGCATTACTATACTATTGAGAAATCGGCTGTAGCTGAATTTAAAGACCGCGGAAGTAAGTTCTTGGCTTATGCATTTCCCTTGCAAAAAGCGGATGACTTTAAGGCACATATAAAGGAGTTGAAAAAGGAACATCCAAAAGCGGTACATCATTGTTTTGCGTACCGGTTGGATATTGATGGCAACAACTTTAGAGTAAGCGACGACGGAGAACCGGCAGGCAGTGCAGGCAAACCAATCCTGGGGCAAATAGACAGCAAACAACTTGTCAATGTATTGGTAGTTGTCGTTCGCTATTTTGGAGGTACACTTCTCGGCGTTCCTGGTCTCATCAATGCTTATAAAACAGCAACTGCATTGGCACTTCAATTAACACCTATTATTCAAAAGCAAATTTTGATCAACTATTATCTGCATTTCGATTATACCCGTATGAACGATGTTATGATCATCCTGAGGCAGTTTAGCTGCGAGGTGGTCAAACAGGAAAGCCAGCTTTTTTGTGAAATGGAAATTGGCGTTCCAAAAGGAAGGGTAAATGAAGTGGAGTTTAAGTTGAAGGAATTGTTGACGGTGGAAGTGAGGAAGAAGTAGGGTCGTGGATTGTTGTTTGAAGTTTGTTGTTTGAAGTTTGAAGTTTGAGGTTCGGTAATAAAATATTTGAATGCTGTTGCATTTCTTTGTAATCCGAAACTGAAAATGTTATTGCTTTAATTTTTCTTAAGGCATAATAATGTTTTACCAAAGGCTAATGAATAAACGTATCTACTTTAAGCGAATTTGGTCAGAAACGGAAAGGACAACTTTTAAATCAAATAAACATACCGCTAACCACCAGGTCTTTACTGCCCGGTGTATATTTATAAAACCCTTCACCGGTTTTAACGCCTTTGTATCCTGCCGTCACCATATTAACCAACAAAGGGCAAGGGGCATATTTTGGATTTCCGAATCCCTGATGCAGTACATTTAGAATACTGAGACAAATATCCAATCCAATAAAATCGGCTAGTTGTAGTGGTCCCATTGGGTGTGCCATACCCAGCTTCATAACGGTATCAATTTCTTCTACACCAGCTACGCCTTCATACAAACTGTAGATCGCTTCGTTGATCATCGGCATCAGGATGCGGTTGGCTATAAAGCCGGGATAATCATTGACCACACAAGGTACTTTGCCCAGTGTTTTGCTTAACTCAACGATGCTTTCTGTAACATCTTTTTTGGTAGCATATCCATTGATGATCTCTACCAGTTTCATCACAGGTACAGGATTCATGAAGTGCATACCAATAACCAGTTCTGGACGTTTGGTTGCAGCTGCTATTTTGGTTATGCTTATAGAAGAGGTATTGGAGGCAAGGATACAACCCGCAGGTGCTGCATCATCCAATTGTTGAAATATTTTCAGTTTCAGATCAATGTTTTCCGTGGCAGCTTCTACTACCAGTTCGGCATGTTGCACACCTTCGGCTATGGTGGTAATGGTGCTGATATTACCTAAAGCTGCTTGTTTTGCATCTTCTGTCAGGGTTCCTTTGGCTACCTGCCGATCCATATTTTTACCAATGGTAGTTATTGCTTTGTCAAGCTGTTCGCGGCTTACGTCAATTAAGGTAACACTAAAGCCCGTTTGAGCAAATACATGCGCTATTCCGTTTCCCATGGTGCCGGCACCTATTACAGCAATATTTTTCATACAACAATATTTAGAAGTGCGAAAGTGAGAAAAGGAAATTGAAATCGGAAATTTGGTTTAGAATTTTGACCGGATTAGCTCGATATAGGTAATATTAATACCCAAAAAAAGTCATCAAGTCGATATATAGTAACATTACTTTATGAATATGCAGGGAAGCTATTATCATTAATTATTTATAATGGAATAATTAAAAGGGGAATGAAAATTTAAATAATTATCGATTTCACTACCTTGATACAGTGAATTACACTCACTGAACGAAAAGTAGTATTGGTGTTTTACTTAATTGAAGAAACATTTACAGGATATTGAAATCCATATTTCAAAATTTGTCAGTTTTCAGCAGGCTTCCGATAGGTAATAGTGCTTGTTCTTTGCAAGATACTTTAGTTTACATTTGGCTAGCAGCAAGAAACTGGATGCTACGATTTGGCGATTATCAGATGAAAGGATATTTAACAGCTATTGGCAAGCAAAACAAATTCATGCGGTTATTCTCTAACACAACTTAACTATTTTTTGAAGAATTTTATAGCTTTATCATTGTATTCGAATCAAGGTTTTAGCAATTCAATCAACTATGAAGAAAAATACCACGAAGCTTGACTTTTCAAAGATGAAATTTGGCAGGCTGCCAGTTAAGCAAGATGAAAGAACTTTTGAATTAAGCAACTATCTAAAGGGTGAAAGTTTCCATCCCATTCCAAAAAGATTCAATTGGGGTAAGAAAATAAAAAATGATAAATGGGGTGTTTTGGGTAACCTGCAAACAAATTTATGCACTTGTGCGGCAGCAGGTCATTTTATTATGGTATGGACAAGCAATACGGGTAGACTAAAACGACCAAAAGAAGAATCGATAATGGAAGCCTATTGCGCTGTTACCAATTACAATCCCGAAACCAAAGAAAATGATGAGGGGGTTGAGTGTATAAAAGTATTGAAGCATTGGCGGAAAAAAGAAATTGCCGGCCATCAAATAGTTGCCTTTGCCAAGCTGCAGGAAAAAAATCGACAACAATTGTTGCAAACCATTTACTTTTTTGGGGGTTGCTACGTTGGTCTAAACCTTCCTAAATCTGCCGAAAGGCAATACAATACCACTAAAAAGTGGACAATCCCAAGACGAAGAAATAAAAAGGAAGCAGAAAAAGGATCGTGGTTTGGACATGCAGTATTGATAACTGGATATAAAAATGAAGAGTTGAGGATTATTTCGTGGGGAAAAGAAATGATAATGACTATTGATTTTTGGGAGGCATACTGTGAAGAATCTTATGCCATTTTTAGTGAATCGTTTATAAAAGATGAAAAAACTCCTACCGGAATTGATGTTGATTTATTGAAAAATGATATTGAAAGGATGCAGAAAAAAAAGGGAGAATGATTTCCCCCTTTTCATCCTGTTTAAAATATTTGAAAGTCTATTAAACAACCAACTTTTCTATGGGCGGCCTTGCGGAAGAACTCCTCCCATTTTAGTTGGCTTAGCTTTTTTAATTGGTTTTGTAGCTGCCGCTTTTTTAGTTGGGGCTGCTTTCTTTGCAACAACAGCTTTTGGTGCTGCCGCTTTTTTCACTGGAGCTGCCTTTTTAGGTGCCGCTGCTTTTTTGGGAGCTGCTGCTTTTTTTGCCGGAGCGGCTGCCTTTTTTGGTGCTGCCGCTTTTTTCACTGGAGCTGCCTTTTTA
>JANPHE010000057.1:0-3608 GCA_031424295.1 Segetibacter sp.
TCTATACTAACCCTCAATTTGATAGTTAAACCAATTACATCAAGCACCACAAATATTTCTATCTGTTCAAAACAACTCCCCTATTTGTGGAATGGAAATACTTATACAAGTGGCGGTACATATAAAGATACAATACCCAATGTAACTGGCTGCGATTCTATTCTTACACTTTTATTGATCATCAAATCAAATTCCTCAAGTACAACCAGCATTTCCATTTGTCCTGGTCAGCTTCCTTATCTGTGGAATGGAAAGACATATATTGCCGGGGGTATTTTTAAAGATACCATTGCAAACGTTGCAGGTTGCGACTCCATCATTTCCTTAAATCTGGCAATCAAATCAAACACATTTAGCACAGAGAATCAGACCATTTGCCCAAGACAATTGCCTTTTATTTGGAATGGAAATAGTTATAATGCCGGTGGCATATTTAAAATAACGAAGCTTAATTCACAGGATTGCGACTCCATTATTACCTTGAACCTTGTAGTAAAACAGAATACTTCCAGCACAACAAATATTACTATCTGCCCTAAGCAATTGCCAATCTTTTGGAATGGAAAATCTTATAATACGCAAGGCACTTTTAATGACACCATGAATAATGCTACTGGCTGTGATTCCATTTTAATACTTAATCTAAATTTGAAAATAAATACTTTTAGTATCTCAAGTGCCAATATCTGCCCGAGCCAATTGCCATATACGTGGAATGGCAAAATGTATTCAGTTTCGGGCATTTACAGAGATACCATTACAAATACTGCAGGATGCGACTCTATTATGACTTTGCAATTAAATGTAAGACCCAATAGTACAAGTACTTCAACCATAAATATTTGCCCTGAACAATTACCCTATTTATGGAATGGAAAATTGTTTGCTGCTGCGGGAAATTATGTCGCTGTGTTAACCAATGCTTTTGCATGCGATTCGCTTGCAACACTTATTCTGGGTTTAAAACCTACTCCTCCGGCTCCTATTCTTTCTAGCAATTCTCCAATTTGCTCAGGTGACATACTAAATCTTTCAGCTATTGCAAATGGTGCAGATTCTTATAAATGGATAGGGTCTTCTGGCTTTTTATCAAACCAAGCCAATCCGGTTATCAACAATGTAACATTGGCAAACAAAGGATCTTATTCGGCAACTATTACTTCTGATGGCTGTATTAGTCCAACAACAAGCATTATTGTTGATGTTATACAAAGACCAATTATTTTGACAAGTGCCGATAAACAAATATTTGAAGGCGATACTGCTATTCTAAATCCTTCAATAATTTCCAGCTTATCAAACCTCTCTTTCAAATGGAGCCCAAGTATTTACTTCTTATCACCAGACAGCATAAAAAACCCACAAATATTAGGAGTGACAACAACTACTTATTACCTCACAGTTTCTGCCGGTAATCAATGCCCATCTAACGCAGGTGAATTTGTTGTAAAAGTATTACCAAAACAAAAACCTTTCAACATCCCTAATGCTTTCTCACCCAATGATGATGGTATCAATGACACATGGATTATCAATGAACTAAATGCCTATCCCGACGCTCAAGTACAGGTGTATAACAGAAATGGTGCTATGGTATTTAATTCTATTGGTTACAGAAGACCATGGGATGGGAAATATAATGGTAATGTTTTACCAGCATCCACTTACTACTTTGTCATTGTTACAAAACAAGGTAGAAATCCAATTTCCGGCTGGGTATCCATATTGAAATAATCATTTTCAATTCAATTTAAACTGCGGTTTGCATTTCTTAATGAATGTGTAAAGAATTGGCTATTCCTAACGGAAACAATAATAATCATCTATTTTTCATCAATTATATTCGTTTTTTATTCGTCAACTCGTATGTTTGAAACATGAAGCATTTGCTGGCAACCATATTATTAGGAATTCTTTTATTAAACACTGCATCTGCTCAGACAGATAGCATGATTAATGCCTCCAATAATGCAAATGATGCTTCTACTATAAAAATATTTGCTGGCTCTAATAATACACTATCAACCGCTCCAATAAAAAAAAGGGTACGATTGGTAACTGCAGCTAATCTTATTGGTTATGGCGGCACAATGGCTTCTTTATATGCTGCATGGTATAGTCAATATCCACAAGGGAGCTTCCACTTTTTTAATGACAATTCAGAATGGAAGCAAGTGGACAAAGTGGGACATGCGTACAGTGCCTACATAGCCAGTTATGGAAGTACAGAAATGTGGAAATGGACAGGAATGAGTCATCGGAAAAGTGCAGTTTTGGGTAGCCTAAGTGCATTTACTTACATGACTGTTATAGAAACGTTGGATGGCTTTAGTTCTGAATGGGGCTGGAGTTGGGGAGATATGGGTGCCAATACTTTCGGCAGTGGATTATTTCTGGGGCAAGAATTGGCATGGGGAGAACAACGTATTAAGTACAAGTTTTCCTTTCATAAAAAAAATTATCCAACTTCTGACTTAAATATACGAGCAGATAACTTATTTGGTAACAGTATTCAGGAAAGGATGTTGAAAGATTACAACGGACAGACTTATTGGCTAAGTGCCAACCTTAAATCGTTTATACCCAAAAGCAACTTGCCCGAATGGTTAAGTGTTGCTTTTGGTTATGGAGCAGAAAATATGTTTGGCGCAGAAGACAATATTGGAAAAGACGATCATGGAAATATTAATTTTAATAGAACAGATGTGGTCCGTTATCGTCAATATTTCATTTCTCCAGATATTGATTTAACCAAAATAAAAACCAAAAGCAAATTTTTAAAACTGGCTCTTGGCGCACTCAACTCTTTCAAATTTCCTTTGCCATCACTTGAGTACAATTCAAAAGGAAAGTTTGTTTTTCATGCATTGCATTTCTAATTGCTGGTGTTTTATTTTAAGTTCATTACTCATTAATTAATAAGTAATGCTTTTCTAAAAAGCAACTCTAACTGACACCATTCAGAAGCTGCACCAATTTATTTTATTAAAAAATAGATGCTAGCAAAATAAAATAACCCTTTGAAATAAAATAATCCTATTAGCATATAAAAAAAGGAGGCTGCCTTTAAAAGACAGTCTCCTTTTTAAGAGTAGTAAAAATAATTAAGTCAACTTATTTTACTTCTTCAAACTCGGCATCGGTAACATGCTCGCTATTGGTATCGCTTGTACTATCTTGTTGACCATTATCACCTTGTTGTTGCCCACCACCAGCATCTTGGGTTGCTTTGTACATATCTTCGCTGGCAGCAGTCCATGCAGTGTTCATTTCTGCAAGCGCAGAGTCTATGCCTGCTATATCCTGATTTTTATGCGCATCTTTCAACTTAACTAAAGCTGCTTCAATTGGAGCTTTTTTATCTTCAGGTATTTTCTCGCCATATTCCTTCAATTGTTTCTCTGTCTGGAATATCATGCTATCGGCCTGGTTTACCTTTTCAACTTTATCCCTTGCTTCTTTATCTGAGGCCTCATTTGCTTTGGCTTCATTTTTCATTTTTTCAATTTCCTCTTTGCTCAATCCACTTCCTGCTTCAATGCGGATGTTGTGTGATTTACCAGTTCCTTTATCTTTAGCTGTTACATGCAAAATACCATTGGCATCAA
>JANPHE010000058.1:0-14783 GCA_031424295.1 Segetibacter sp.
CAGATTTTAGAGCAATTGGCAAGTGGAGATTTGCATATGATAGTAGGTACGCATGCTTTGATAGAGGATCCTGTTATTTTTAAAAATTTAGGCCTATCTATTATTGATGAGCAGCACAGGTTTGGCGTAGCGCAACGGGCAAAACTTTGGGCAAAAGCAGTGGTTCATCCCCATGTTCTGGTAATGACAGCTACACCAATACCACGAACCTTGGCAATGACAGCATATGGTGATCTTGATTACAGCGTTATGGATGAGCTTCCTCCGGGGAGGCAACCCATAACAACGGTGCACAGAAATGAAATGCTAAGAGTGAAAGTGATGGATTTTATAAGATATGAAATAGACAAGGGGAGGCAGGCTTATATCATTTTTCCTTTGATTGAAGAAAGCGAAAAACTCGATTATGAAAACCTGATGGATGGATATGAGCATGTAAAAGCATTCTTTCCTGAGCCGAAATACTGGATAAGTATGGTGCATGGCAGACAAAAGCCGGACATTAAAGAGGCCAATATGCAACGGTTTGTTCAGGGAGATACTCAGATAATGGTAGGAACTACTGTAATTGAGGTGGGCGTAAATGTTCCAAATGCATCTATTATGGTCATTGAAAACGCAGAGAAATTTGGACTTTCTCAATTGCACCAATTGCGTGGCAGGGTAGGTAGAGGCACAGAGAAAAGTTATTGCGTTTTACTTACAAGTAGTAAACTAAATAAGGATGCGTTTGAAAGAATTAAAACCATGTGCGCAACCAATGATGGGTTTGTAATAGCAGAGAAAGATTTGGAATTGAGAGGTCCCGGAGATATTGAAGGAACAAGACAAAGCGGAGCGTTGAACTTTAAGATTGCAAATATTGTTGAGGATAAACAAATATTGGAGATCGCAAAAAAGGAAGCGGAAATTTTGTTAGAATTTGATGAAGAACTGATTTCGGCTGCAAATTTGTTATTAAAAAATCATCTGTTAAGAAAGCAAGGAAGGACAGCTTGGAGTAAGATTTCATGAGGTTTTATTAAGAATTAACAAAATAAACGAAACTTGCTCTTCAATATAGGCGTAATTAGTGGTAACTTTTAAAAAAATAAACGGTTGAGAAACTATTTTTCAATGATGCTTATGATGATTTCAGTTTGTTTTGCAACAACTGTTAGTTGTCAATATGCAAATCTTGAGTTTGTTGAAAATAAGGGACAGTGGGAACCTCAAATAAAGTATAAAGGGGTAATGAACAATGGAGCATTCTTTCTCACAGACAATGGATTTACGGTCGTTTTAAACGATAATGATGATTTGGCAGGAATGGCCGATTTTTTTCATGGCCATTTTCATGATAGCGTAGGAGTTCAACCGAAATCAAAGCATTCCGTTTCTGAAAATCAAAGCGTCACCGTTCGTTCTCACGCATACAACGTAAAATTCCTCAATGCTGATTTTTCTGAAATTGTTCCGGATAAACCGATAGAAAGTTATAATAATTATTTTCAGGGAAATGACGCAAACAAGTGGAAGGGTAATTGCAAAATTTTTCAAGCAGTTACTTACAGGAATATTTATCCGGGAATAGATGTACGCTATTATACCAATGAAGGCAAACTGAAGTATGACATCATTGTTCATCCGGGTGCAGATGCATCCAGATTGATTATGCAATATGAAGGCGTTGACAAATTGTTATTGAAAGAAGGGCAGTTGGTTGTTAAAACCTCAGTGGGTGATGTTAAGGAGTTGATTCCTTATTCGTATCAGGTAATTAATGGTCAAAAAAAAGAGGTAAACAGCAGCTTTAGAGTTGCTGGTAATTTGGTCAAATTCAACCTTGAGAATTATTCCAAAGCGAATACTTTGATCATTGATCCGACACTTATTTTTTCGACATTTACAGGGAGTTCATCCGACAATTGGGGTTATACTGCTACTTATGGACCCGATGGTAGTTTTTATGCCGGTGGTATTGTATTTGGTGCCGGTTTTCCTACAAGTTCCGGAGCCTTTCAAACTACCTACAATGGTGGGATAGATGAAGGAGAGAGAGGAGGATTTGATATTGGTATTATGAAATTTACTCCCAATGGGTCAAATCGTATTTATGCCACCTATATTGGAGGGTCTGTAAATGAGCACCCACACAGTATGGTAGTTGATCCGGCAGGAAACCTGATTATTGCTGGTAGAACCAGTTCTCCAAATTACCCGACCACATTGCCCACTATAGGACCTGGAGGTGGATATGATATCATACTTACAAAATTGAATGCAACAGGTACGGCATTAATTGGCAGTAGAAAAATAGGGGGCTCCCGTACAGATGGAATAAATATCAGGTCCAAATATTCAACACCGTTTGGCGTAGAAACCCTTAGAAGAAATTACGGGGATGATTCAAGAAGTGAGGTGGTTATTGATGAAAGCGGTGATATCCTGTTGGCTTCAAATACGCAGTCTTCAGATTTCCCAACTACAAGCGGTGCATTTCAAACCGCACTGAAAGGAAGGCAAGATGCCGTTTTTATTAAAGCCAGTCCTGACCTCTCCAATGTATTGTTCAGCAGTCTCCTAGGTGGTGATGGAGATGATGCTGCATTTGTTTTGGCGACTAACCCATCAAACGGTAATATTTATTTAGGAGGCAATACAACCAGTAATAACCTGCCTGGCGATAAAACGGGTGTAATTCATAGCACCTTTCAAGGTGGGCAGACAGATGGGTTTGTATCAATAATAACATCATCGGGTACTTTATTAAAAACTAGTTATTGGGGAACTGCCGGAAATGACATGATCTATGGAATTCAGTTTGATAAGTTCGCTTTTCCATACATTATGGGCACTACATCGGTTACTTGGCCAGTAGTAAATGCACCATTTTCTCAAACAGGCGGCAAGCAGTTTATTTCCAAATTAAAGCCCGATCTTTCTGATTACGTTTATTCTACAAACTTTGGAACGAACGCAGCCAATCCAAATATTTCTCCTATAGCATTTTTGGTGGACAGATGTGAAAACGTCTATGTTTCAGGATGGGGGGGCAATGTAAATAGTGGTAGTCCTGGTTATCCAAATTCAGGAACATTAGGCTTATCCGTAACACCCGACGCGGAACAAAATAGTACGGACAACAGCGATTTTTACTTTTTTGTGCTTGAAAAAAATGCAACCCGCCAGTTATATGGTAGCTTTTTTGGCCAAAATGGAGGAACCGGCGAACATGTAGATGGTGGCACAAGTCGCTTCGATCGCAATGGTGTAATCTATCAGGCAATGTGTGCCAATTGCGGCAGAGATGTAGCATTTCCAACTACGCCAGGTGTATGGTCTCCTACAAATGGATCTAGCAATTGTAACCTTGCTGCAGTAAAAATTGCATTCAACCTATCAGGTGTTGCAGGTAGTGTAAAATCATCCATAGCAGGATCTACAAATGACACCGTTGGATGTGTTCCGCTTACGGTTACTTTTAGAGATACCATAGCAGTGGGAAAAAAGTACGTTTGGATATTTGGTGATGGAAGCAGGGATACTACCAGCATTCCAACTAGCAGTCATACCTACAAAGCAATTGGAAGTTATCCTGTAATGTTGATCTCAATTGACTCTTCAAAATGCAATATAGCTGATACTGCCAGAACCAACATTTCCGTGAAAACCTTTAAAGCATATCTTAACTTCAACTATAAAAAATTGGCACCTTGTGATTCGTTCAATTATGAGTTCTACAATACTTCTTTTGCACTGCCGGCAGTAAGGCCATTTTCGGCTACTTCCTTTGTTTGGGATTTTGATGATAATTCAACCCCATTAGTAGCAGGTTTAAATACTGTCAGGCATAGTTTCCCAGGACCGGGCACATATAACATCAAACTATTGTTGCAAGACACCAATTTTTGTAATGCACCTGCGGATACAACCAAACAATTGAGAATTTCAACCAATGTAAAAGCCATATTTACTACTCCATTAAAAGGATGCGCTCCATACAATGCGTTGTTTTCAAACGTTTCGGACGGTGGTTCCATTTTCTTCTGGAGTTTTGGGGACGGAGGAACCTCTAATCAAAGCAGTCCAACACATTTATATGTTGCTCCCGGTACTTATACCGTCAAACTTACCGTTATTGATTCGGGTACTTGCAATATAATTGACAGTACAAGTTCTATTGTGACGGTAGAGGACAAGCCAACAGCATCATTTTTTTACGTTCCTAATCCACCACAAGAGAATACGCCGATTATATTTACCAATACTTCAATAAATGCCACTCGTTATTTATGGGATTTTGGTGATGGAGAAACTTTAAATACAGTTAACAGGGACGATGTAAGTCATACCTACAATGTAACGGATACTTTTCAGGCAATGCTCGTAGCTTTTAATAACAGTGGTTGTTCAGATACGGCGAGAACATTCATTGCTGCCAAAGCACTTCCGTTGTTAGATGTTCCAAATGCATTTACTCCAAATGGGGACGGGGTAAATGACCGGGTTTTTGTAAGAGGATATGGTATAGCAAAAATGACATGGAGAATATACAATCGTTGGGGAACCATTGTGTTTGAAACAACCGACAGAAAACAAGGTTGGGACGGAACTTATAAAGGACAGGTTCAACCTCTGGAAGTTTATCATTACACACTTGATGTAGAATTTTTTGACAAGAAAAGGTATCAGAAAACAGGTGATATAACGTTGCTTAAGTGATGAAAGGAGGATAGTAAAATGAAAATCAAATACGCTTTATTAGCAGCCATACTGATTTTATTTGAAGCAGCAAATGCGCAGGATTTGCACTTTGCCCAATATTATAATGCACCATTGCTTGTTAACCCAGCCAATACAGGGTTCATTCCCGAGGGGGCTTATAGATTTGGTATAAACTATCGGAAACAATGGGCAAATATTGGCAACCCTTATAAGACTTTCAGTGCTTTTGGCGATGTTCAGTTATTTGCAGACAGAATGGAAAACGGGTGGATAGGAGTTGGAGGGGCATTGTTGAGGGATGTTGCCGGAAGTGGTAACCTTACCAGCACCAAAGCTTATGGTTCAGTTGCTTATCACCAGGCTATCGGGCTTGGTAGCTTGATAAGTGGTGGTTTCAATGTGGGATGGGCTAACAAAAGAATAGACTTTTCCAAACTAACTTTCGATAACCAATGGAATGGGAAATTTTTCGATATTACAGCGCCCACCAACGAAACATTTGCCACGAATCAGGTTAGTTATTTTAGTTTGCAGGCAGGACTTAACTATGCATATTTCCCCAATGAGAATACGTATGTTAATGTTGGATTGAGTGTTTCAAATATTAACCGCCCAAAAGAATCCTTTTTTAATACCACTTTAGCTGATAATAGAATAGCACAACGATTCACCACTTTTGTTAATGGTAGTTTTCGTGCAGGTCCTTCCTGGATTCTGAACCCAAATGTTTATGTAAGCAAAATGACTTCTGCATGGGAAGTTGTAGTTGGAGGAATTGCTCAAAGAGATCTTAGTGGCGATGGAAGTACTCAGCTATTACTAGGGGCGTATTATAGACATAATGATGCGATTGTACCTGTTTTAGGCTTTCAAAAGAGCGGCTACAAGTTTACATTTAATTACGACGTTACAAATTCTGATCTGAAAAATTATAACCAAAGCCGTGGTGCTTATGAACTCTCAATCATAAAGCAAGGGTTGTTTGATAATTCCCGGGATATCAAGTGTCCGGGAGTGCGGTTTTAATTTGAAAAAGGTGAAGTATATTTCTGTATATCTTTTAAACTTCATTCAAATTTCAATAAGTGCCTTTCATGTTATATGAAAAGCCCATTTCGAATTGGTTGGCAACATATAAATGAAATAAAAGAAGTTTCAACAAAAGACAATAATTTTTATACGGGGTAAAAGGTCCAAACTATCCCATTAGGCTCAAAATAAAAAGAGGCTTTCTCGTTAATTTAAGAAAGCCTCTTTTGTGCCCGGGACTGGAATCGAACCAGCACATCCTTTCGAACGGCAGATTTTGAGTCTGCTGCGTCTACCAATTCCGCCACCCGGGCGGGCTGCAATATTAGTACATCATACTATTGTATCCAAAATACGGGCTAGATATTTTTTCTTGAAGTAATAATCTTTTACAAGCTGGAGGTCATCATCGGCCGTATTCCGGCTTTCGGATGCTTCAATTATTTGTTTTACCGGCTGGTATATTTCGGATTCCTTTGTTGCTATTTCCTGCTTGATGGATGCAAGTTCTGTAGCATTACCCTCCATTTTTGCGTCCATCAATTGTTCATTCAACTCCATCATTTCCATCAAAAAATCAGGTTGCAGGATGTATTTCTCATCTTCTTCCAACATTCCTTTTAATTGTAAAACATATTTAATGGTTTCATTACTGCTCTGCAATATTTTATATCCTTTGTTTACTTCAGAAGACATGTCCAATGCTGCTGCCTGGTCATTTTCATTTTCTTGCGTGAAAAAATCAGGATGGTATTGCCTGCTTAGCGCAAAAAATTTCTTTTTTAAAAGTTGCTGATCAGGGCAAAAAGAAACCGGTAAATCAAAGCGTTCAAAATAATTCATAATGAGTGGTCTGAAAAAACAAATATATCCCAACAAAAGAATATGGCGGTATTGATTGGTTTATTTACTTTTAGCTTCTCTATTAAACAATAGAAAATATTAATGATATGCACATGAAAACAAACTGTTTGCTATTTGCCTTTGCACTCTTCGTTTTTGGATCTTGCAACACCAAAGATGCTAAAGAAGATTTTTTAGCTGCAAATATTGACACATCTGTTAATCCGGCTGAGGATTTTTTTGATTATGCCGAAGGCAATTGGATGAAAAAAACGGAAATTCCTGAGGCAGAAAGTTCATGGGGAATCGGCAACCTTGTTCAGGAAGAAATTTACAACCGGCTTCAGAAAATTAACAAAGATGCTGAAGCAAAAAAGGCAGCTTCAGGTGTGGAGCAACAAATAGGCGACTTTTGGTACAGTGGCATGGATACAGTTGAAATTGAGAAACAGGGATTGCAACCTCTAAAATCTGATTTTGATGCAATCAGCAACATTAAGTCAGTAGCAGATATTGTAAATGTAGCCTCAGCATTTCATCAAAAAGGGGTAGGTGTTTTGTTTGGCGATTATGTAGCACAGGACGATAAGAACAGTGCGATGTATGCATATATAATGAGTCAGGGTGGATTGGGAATGCCAAATCGTGAATACTATTTTAAAACAGATGAACGAACCGAGGGTGTGCGCAAAGCCTACATAGCTTATCTGGTAAAGACATTTGTACAATTGGGTAATGATGCAACTACGGCTTCTAAAATTGCAGACAATGTTTTTAATCTGGAAAAAAGATTGGCTAACAGCAGCCGGAAATTGGAGGATTTAAGAGATCCTTATAAGAATTATAACAAGATGGATATAAATGGGCTGTCTGCTATTGCCGGAAATATAGATTGGAAGGGTTATTTTAATAGTGTAAAGAAAGATGGGATAGATTCTGTAATTGTTGGACAACCGGAGTTTTATACAGCACTCAGCAACGAATTGAAATCAACTTCCATAGATGACTGGAAGAATTACCTGCGATTTCATTTGGTTAAAGGCAATGCAGAATATCTTGACAAGCTCACCTTTGATAACTATTTTGAATACCGGAAGAGTTTGAGTGGCGCCAAGGTGCCACGTGCCAGATGGAAAAGGGTTTTAGATGCTGAAGAGGATGCAATGGGAGAGGCGTTGGGGCAAATATTTGTAAAGGAATATTTTAATGAAACTGCAAAGAAGCGTTATTCGGATTTGGTTGAGAATATCAGAGACGCCTACAAGGACCGTATCAATAAACTGGAATGGATGAGTAGTGCTACCAAGGAGAAGGCAATCAGTAAACTAAACAAAATAACCAAAAAGGTAGGCTATCCTGACAAGTGGAAAGATTTCAGTGCATTGAAGATTGACCGGGGACCTTTTGTGCTGAATATGCAACGGGCCGGGCAGTGGTGGCATAATTACATGATCAATAAACTGGGCAAACCAATAGACCACGATGAATGGGATATGGTGCCTCAGGTTTGGAATGCTTATTACAATCCAAGTAATAATGAAATTGTGCTACCGGCTGGCATTTTCGCTGTTCCGGGAAAGCTGGATGAGGAACTGGACGATGCTTTTGTTTACGGTTATGCAGGTGCATCCACGATTGGTCATGAGATTACCCATGGTTTTGATGACCAGGGACGTCAGTATGATGAAAAAGGCAACTTGCAAAACTGGTGGCTTGCCAGTGATGAACAACAGTTCGGCGAACGTGCTAAAAAAATCATTGCGCAATTCAACGAGTACAATCCGGTAGATACCTTACACATTAGTGGCGAAGCAACACAAGGAGAAAACATAGCTGACCTTGGTGGTGTATTGTTAGGCTTAGATGCTTTCAAGAAAACAGCAGCTTATAAAAGCGGTAAAAAAATAGGAGGACTTACTCCGATACAACGTTATTTTCTTGGTTATGCCTATAGTTGGATGTTTAAAATAAGAAAAGAAAAGCTTGCCAATCAGGTGATGACTGATGTGCATTCACCTGCCAAATTCAGGGTTATTGGCCCCATGCCGAACATCCCTGAGTTTTATGAAGCATTTAATTTAAAACCGGAAAATAAAATGTACAGAGCAGATAGTTTGAGGGTTAAGATTTGGTAAGGGATTTTTTTAAAATAAAATACTTGATTTTTTAATTGTAGAAGCCGTTGCATTCATTTGCAGCGGCTTTTATCATAGATAGAACCTTTGGGCCTGTTATTTATAAATGGAAGTGTCTTACGAGCTTTTTGCTTTTAATGATATTGTTATGATGGTTATTTTTAGTGTACTTTAAAACCTGTTTACACAATTTAGTTTACACAATCACACTTTTCTCCGTAACGGTGCTTGTTTGCTCTGTAACAGTGCTTATTTGCTCTGTAACGGTGCCTATTTGCTCCGTAACAGTGCCTATTTGCTCTGTAACGATGCTTGTTTGCTCTGTAACGGTGCTTGTTTGTTCTTTAACGGTGCTTGTTTGCTTTGTAACAGGGTTTGTTTGCAATTTTACGGTGCTTGGCAGTTGTTGGGCACCGATTATTTTTCGCCCTACACCGACCACCGGCCACTAGCCGTAGCCGGCACCCCCGAAACCCGGGAGTATATGTGCCGAGGCTTTATCCACGACAAAGAAGTAGGCGTGGATAGCGATATAGTAAGTGTGCTGTTTGGAGGGTAATGAACAAATGCCGGAGGTGCGAAGGTGCCTCCGGTTGTTTTTTGATTGTACGATTTCGTTCGTAAAAAATCACACCATTGAGTATGGTGATTTTTTTAGATATTTAGTCGGTAAAAAAACTTTGTATTAAAGTACGGCAAATTAGGTTCACTTAAACTATGGTTTTCCATACAACAATAGAAAGAAGATTTTGAAACTTATACAAAGGAAGTTGCTTTTCTCCAAAAGTCAATATGTTTGCATGAGATGCAATTTAAATGAGTAAAAAAGCAATAAACAGACTTAAGGTTGTACTTGTCGAGAAGAATCTTAGTAGCAAATGGCTTGCTGAAAAACTTGAAAAAAATGAAGCAACTATCTCAAGATGGTGCACAAACGATGTGCAACCGCCATTGACTACGCTTGTAAAAATTGCGGAAGTTTTAAAAGTTGAAGTAACAGATTTACTAAATAACAAGCAGCAATAATGGAAAGCAACAAAACAAACACAATTCCATTTAAAGTTTCTGCTAGAACTGCAAGGTTAATTGGGAGAGAAAATATTGCAAATTCAAAAGGAGCAATAATCGAGCTTGTCAAAAATAGTTATGATGCAGATAGCAAAGTTTGCATTGTCTATTTTGACAATAAATATTCGACATTCTTATCTAAAATTGATGAGTTTCACTTTCAAAAACTTACCGCTTTAGGCATATCAGAAGAACTATTAAATAACCTGTATCTAAAGCAGGAAGACGAAGAAAATTACATTCTCAATAATACAGTTGATGAAGAAAAGAAATCACAATTTAAAAATTCGATTTCAAAATTTTCTACTCTTTACATAATTGACTTTGGAGAGGGAATGACACAAAATATCATCCGAGACCATTGGATGACAATTGGCACGGACAATAAAGCCAATGATATTTTCACAAAACAAGGCAGGGTAAAATCAGGTGCAAAAGGCATAGGTCGTTTTGCGTTAGATAAATTGGGGAGCAAATGTGAAATGATAACCATTTTTAATCCAGACCCTTTAATACATAAACCTGATACAGATATTGAGGGTAATTTGACAACCTTTAAAGGATACAATTGGGTTGTTAATTGGGAGGACTTTGAAGGTGATTATAAAACAATTGATAAAGTTGGTGCCATTTTAACTGGCATAACTACAAACTATATAAAGGATGAGTTATTAGTCAAAATACCAAACATTGATTTATCAAAAATAGAATCCGAAAAAGATTTCAAATACGGAACAATTTTGAAAATAAATGAGCTACGTGATAACTGGGAAGATTATTTTGTCGACCAAGTTTATTCTGATTTAGAAGTTTTAGTTCCGCCAAAGGAAGCGGGAGGATTTGAAATTTATGTTTACAGTTCATTAATGCCAGATAAATATGGAGAGGTTCTTGGCTCGATTTGCGATGATTATGATTACAAACTTGTAGCAACAGCTGATGAAAATCAAAATGTGAAAATCAAAATTTACCGGAACGAATATGACATTGAATTAATTCCCAATGATTTCTTTGATAGAGAGGCAATGCAAAAAAAGTATTTTAGAAAAAGTGATTTCATTAAAGGATTTTGGGAAAAGACAACAACATACTCTGAACTAATAAAAGGATTTAAAGATGTAGATGAAGACGACACATTCAAAAACATTGGAGTTTTTAATTTTACCTTTTACTTTTTAAAAAGACAACCATCTCCAGAAGCTAAAAAATTCTACAATAGAGGATTTATGCATAATAATAGAAGGGATTGGCTTAACAAATTTGGTGGAATAAAACTTGTCAGAGATAATTTTAGAGTTAGACCATATGGCGAAGTAAAAAATGTTGCATTTGATTGGCTTGGACTTGGAAATAGAAAATCTGCAAGCCCTGCTGGTATAGCAAAACCTGAAGGTGGTTATAAAGTTGAACCTGAAAATGTTGCTGGGGCTGTAAATATTTCAAGACTTACAAACGTAAATTTTGAAGACAAATCAAGCAGAGAAGGGCTACAAGAAAATAAGACCTTTCAGATTTTCACAAAATTAATTGCTGAAATTATTTCAGAATTTGAAAAGGACAGGGCTTACATAGCAAGAGAGATGGCTGAGTATGACAATATTAAATTTGGCCCAGAAAGGGACAGACAAAAAGCAGAAAAACTAAAAAATGAAATACTAGCAAAAAGTCGGGCTAAAAAAGAGTCCAACGCTAACAACAATACTAGCAATAATTCACAACAAGAACCTGAGACCGAATCTGAGAAAGAAAAGGAAATACTTGCCAGTGAACTGGATAGAAAAGAAGAAGAAATCGAAAAACTTAAAGAGGAACAAAAAGTTCTAAGAGGCTTGGCAAGTAGCGGAATAGTTTTAGCATCATTTAGTCATGATTTAAGTAAATTAAATGATGTCCTTGCTTCAAGGACAGAAAAGCTAAAGCACTTAATGCTGGAGAAAATGTCTGAGGGTGATTACAGCGAATTAAAAGACAGCAAAAACCCTTTTAAGCAACTTGAAAGAATTAAAAAGCAAGATGTAAAACTTCAAAACTGGTTGAACTTTTCATTAGGTGCAACAAGAAAAGATAAAAGAAAAAGAAAACAACTATTCTTAAAACCATATTTCTCAAATTTGAAAAGTGATTGGACTACAGTTCTTGAAGATAGAGGTGTTAATATGGATGTTGCCGAAATTGAAGAGTTAGACATGAGAGTTTTTGAAATAGATATTGATAGCATTTTCAACAACCTACTTGTAAACTCAATTGATGCTTTTATTATTTCCAAAGAAGATAGAGAGAGAAAAATCACAGTAAAGGTTTCTAGCAATACAAAAGAAATAATTCTTGATTATTACGACAATGGTCCAGGTCTTTCTAAGGACATTACTGAGCCTGAGAAAATATTTGAGCCACTGTTCACAACAAAGAGGAATCAGCATACAGGTGAAGAAGAAGGGACTGGATTAGGTATGTGGTTAGTAAAATCTATTGTTGAAGAAAATGATGGCAAAGCACAATTATTATACCCTGAGATAGGGTTTGGTTTAAAAATTACATTTCCAATAAAATACAAAAGATAGACGCCATGTATAAAATATTATTTATTGACGAAGAAAAAGACACTCTTGAAGATTTTGAGGAATTCGTGGAGAATTTCCCTTCAAAAGTTGATCTGAAGCCATATACATCACTTCCCTTGGCCACTAAGGAAGAAATGATTGAATACATCATTAAACTTGGTCCTGATGCATTAGTAACCGATTTTCGTTTGAATGAAATGAAGAGCGATGTTAAATACAATATCCCTTATAATGGTGTTGATTTGGTAGAGGACTTCCAATCAATCAGAAATCATTTTCCTTGTTTCGTTTTGACGGCATTAGATGATGAAGCAGTAAACCAAAGTGATGATGTTAATATCGTTTACATTAAGAACATACTTTACAATAAGGAGGAAGGAAATGCAAAAGCGAAATTTCTTGATAGAGTTCTTGGACAAATAGAGCATTATAAATCTCGAATTGAAAATGCCAAGAAGGAATTAGATGAATTAGTTAACTTAAGGAAGTCAGGAAAAGCAGATATAGAAATTGAAAATAGAATAATTGAACTTGATGATTTTTTAGAAAAGTCAATTGATGCAAAAAGTTCAATCCCTTCAGAATTTAAAACACTTTCTAATTCTAATCGGCTAGATAATATACTTAACAAAGTTGATGAACTGCTAAAAAAGATTGACAAGGATGCCAAATAAATTTAGATATAACAATCCTGAAAGAACTTGTAAAAAAACTTATGCAAGTTACCGTAGTTTTAAACCGTATTTAGCGGTTGATTTTAATTCAAGGTGTGGTTACACCGACTGCCCTGATTTTTGGTTTGGGGGAAAGAACAATTTTCATATTGACCATTTCAAACCATTTTCAAAAAACCCTAAACTAGAAACTGATTATTCAAATCTTGTTTACTGTTGTTCTTACGTAAATATTTTAAAATCTGATGATGAAGGTGATTACATTGACCCTTGTAATGTTGACTTCAATGACCATTTTGAGAGGGATAATGATGGTGGAATAGTTCCTTTGGAAAAATCAAAAGAAGCAAGCTACATGCATTCCAAACTACAGCTTGGATTATTAAGATACAAACTAATATGGAAGTTAGATGAAATCTTTAATCGCTTATTGAAACTTCAAAACGAAATAAAAAAACCTGAAAACGCAGGGATAAAGAATGATTTAAGAATAGTGCATAGTGAGTTGGCAGAAGAATTTACAACCTATTTGCAATACCTTAAAGTCAATCAATAGAATAGTTGTTGCATGAGAAAACAAGTGTTTAAATATTTAAGTCAGTGTTCAACTCAACCTAACGAAGTTGACAGGCTTATTATTTCAGCGTTTCTCCAAAAGAATAAAATCACAGTTAGGAAGAATGAATTCCTAAAATCATTTACAATTCGTGAGAATGAGGAGAAAGAATACGCAACCTTGCATGAGTTCATTTCATTAATTGAAAAAGAGATACCAAAGTTTGAATTTGAACAACTGATAGAGCTTTTTGAATTTGTTGTTTCTCGTGCAGATAGAATTATTAACGGAGCAATTTACACTCCGCTAAACATTCGTGAGTTTATTATCAAACAAACTTTTCATTCTAAAAGAGATGCGCTTGCAATTGTAAAAGTTGCGGATATAGCGTGTGGCTGTGGTAGTTTCCTTTTCAATGCTGCAAAGCAATTAAAGAAACTAACCAACAAATCATATTCTGAAATTTTCAGAACGCAAATATTTGGTTTAGATATACAATCCTACTCTATTACAAGAACAAAGCTGCTGCTTTCAATTTTAGCGTTAAGCGATGGGGAAGACAAAAAGGAATTTCATTTTAATTTGTTTGTTGGGGATGCATTGAATTTTGAATGGAATAATCATCAACAAAGATTTTCCGGTTTTGACATTATTCTTGGAAATCCCCCATACGTTTGTGCGAGGAATCTTAGCGATGAAATAAGATTAACTCTTCAAAACTGGTCGGTTTGCAAGTCTGGAAACCCCGACCTCTATATTCCATTCTTTCAAATTGGCGTAGAGAATTTAGCGGAAAATGGTGTTCTTGGTTTCATCACAATGAATAGCTTTTTCAAGAGTTTGAACGGAAGAGGATTAAGGGAATATTTTCAACAGAAAAGTGTAAAGTTTAAGATTATCGATTTTGGAACTGAACAAATTTTTAAATCAAAAAATACATACACCTGTATTTGTTTAATCGAAAATACTAATCAGGAATTCATTAAGTATTATAGAAGTGTTGGTAAAGAAATTCCGACAAGAGAGAAAGAATTTAGCTGAGGTATTTATTCTTTCCTTTTCTTTCTCTTCTGGTCTTCCGCTCTCCCTTTCCCGATCTCTCTGTTTTCACACACTAATTCTTTAATATTATCTCTTTTTTAATTTAAAACAGAAGAACAAGAAGGTACCGTTTGCAGAATCTTTTCAAATCGAAACATGAAAATCTCCC
>JANPHE010000059.1:0-4281 GCA_031424295.1 Segetibacter sp.
AGATTATTTAATTGAGTTTTTTAAGGAGTTTTCTGAGCTAATTTTTTATAATGGGCGCATAATCTCATTTTTTTCTGGCAGTAATATTTATACATCTGACGCAGGGCTCGTTGCGAGTTCGACACAAACTTTAAAGAGCATAAAACTATGCTGCTCTATTGGCAGTTTTTCGGATGCGAACACTTTAGTCAGAAAATTACGAGATGACCTTATACAGTATGTTTATATTTTAAATATCATCAACCAAAGAAATCCATTTCTTGAAGAAAGTGTTAAAGAACTAAAGACTCTCAGTATAGAAGAATTCGAAAGTGCTTTCGCAAATCTTCGATTCAATATGACCTTGACAGAAGACGAGCAAGCTTTAACGTCGTGGTTTACTGATACAGTTTCTGATTTACCGAAACATCTAAAAAAGAAGCTGGAGTTTGGGAACTATATGAACGTACTCAAACAGAATAAAAATATTGACCAAATCCTAACCGAGCATAAACTTCAAGAATACTGGGAAACTCTAAGAAGAAGGTTGAACAATTATGTGCATAATAACGGAACAAGCTTTACAAGCCAAAACTTCGTTTCGGCCAACAGTAAACAATTAGCAACACACTTAAAAAACATAAACGTTCGTACATCTTATATTTCGTCTTTTTTTCTTGTTCTGCTACTAATGATTGAATCATCTTTAATTTCATCAACTGATTATATTGACCATTTAGATAGTGGCATGACGCCGCCAGAAAACAGCCAATATTCTATTGCAAGTTTCGTCCAAGACTTCATTGATAACAAAGTTGCACTGCTTCACCCAGAATTAAAGCAATATTTAAAAAACAACAATATAAACGGAATGAAAATTGAGTAAAAGCCCTAAAATATACCCTTGCAATTTCAAGTAGTATAAGTCAACAAAAAGTAATTAATAATTGCAATTCAAAACTAGTAAAGATTAATGTTTAATGTATGTATTTTATTAAAAAATCGCAATGAACGATATATTTGAACCATTCTATTCAGATGCAGTGAGAAAGATTGTTATGCAGAACGATCAGGTTCTTGAGCAACTTAAAAAAAGAAGGAAAGAAAGTCTTTCCGAAAAAGTTTCTCTTATATTTACCAGACAAATACAACTATCGAACAACTTGGCACTGAATTCGGGGGACATCATATTACGACCAATTAAAAATTTAAAATCTGATTGGGGTTTAGATCTAAATCACTACGGTATTGTTTTGGGGACAACATCATTTAATGAAAAATTAGTATTGGAAATTACATCAGAAAAAAATGTTCAGATTATTTCACTTAGTTCATTTTTGGATGGTCGCAACATAAACGAAATTAGTTATAAAAGGAAGCCAAATGACACAAGCTTTGAGACAATCATCGAGCGAGCAAAAGAACTTCAATTTGAATCTTACATGGTAACACAGTTAAACTGTAGACATTTTGTGGAATATTGTGTATATGGTAAAAGAGAAAGCAAAGCAGTTCAAAATATTGCAAATATCATGACTCCAATTTTAGATATTACATCGTTATATTTAGATTACAAAGCATGTTTTCATGACGAAAAAGGTAAAAAAACAATTTATGATTTTAGACTGAAAATAAAAGAAATTTCTAATAACATAAAAAATTTGAAATAACTACTACATTTACAATCATAAATATTTTAATAGTTAACAACGGGTAAATACTTGTAATAAAACTTTCGTTAAATCTTTTATTTAAAAAAATAAGTATGTTATCTTCAATAAGAAAATCTGACCACCAAAAAGTAATTGGTGATAGTATTTCAAAAGACAACACAGCAATATACTTATGTGAATACTGTGATAACGAAGTCATACACCACAAGTCAGAAAGTAAACTGAAAATTGGTCATTTCAAACATAAATCATCTGAATCATTTTGTTTAAATAGTAACGAATCAATAGAGCATATTTCAATTAAACTTGGCATATTTAATTATATCGAAAAAAATTGGTCGTCACAGCTCCATTTGATTGAAGTTGAAAAATGGATTTGCGAGAAATCAATGCGCCCAGATATTTATATTGAAACAAAAAAGAAAACAAAAATTGCTATTGAAGTCCAAGCAACAGTACTGACAGTTGATGAAATTCTGCGTCGCACGGAAAACTATTTTAAAGAAAACATCTATGTACTTTGGGTATTGCAATATGATTACAATAGGTTTTTTGAATATCGTACTGAATTATATAAAGACGACGAAGAAAAAGTGCTTGTTATTCCCGATTTCTACAAACGAAAAGTTGTCAGGCTAAAAGAGTTTGAAAATTTCATGTACTGGTGTTATTATAAAAAATTATTCTTTTGGGATCTTTCAGGAAAACATAGTGATGGATTTATTGTTGCACACCTAGATGAGCATAGAGGCGAAGACAGCGAATTTCGAAAGGGGGGTGAAAGCCACAATTATGACGGAAGATTATCTAAGGTTATCAAAGGACTAATTTCCATCAGACCAAATATAAAATTTGATCAGTTTAGACCGCGTTTTGCAAAAGAATTTAAACATCCTTTAAAAAACTATAATATCCCACAGCGTTTAATTTTCACCTTTGACCACAGAACCCACACCAAGGGAAAATAGGAGTTCCTCTATTGAGAGATTTCGGATGTAACTTTTTTAAAACAATTTTAATACTGCTAGCAGTATTTTCAAAATTTCCGCACTCGATTCCGCACTCAAAACCGCACTCGGGTGTTTTTGGAAACAAAAAATGAGCTACAGTATTCTGTAACTCATTTATTATCAAGTACTCGGGACGGGAGTCGAACCCGTACAGCTGTTAAGGCCACAGGATTTTAAGTCCTGCGTGTCTACCAATTCCACCACCCGAGCAAAGAACTATCTTCAATTACTTTTATGAAGAGGCGCAAAAGTATTAGAATTATACTAATTGTCTTCTCTCCATAAAAATAAAAGCCCTCCTAGAGGGCTTTGGAGCGAAAGACCGGGTTCGAACCGGCGACCTCGACCTTGGCAAGGTCGCGCTCTACCAACTGAGCTACTTTCGCAATTTTTAAGAACAATACTCAAAACCAATTAACGACAACAGGTTTTTTCGGAGGACAAAAATAGGTTTATATAGACATACCAACAAATTTTAGCTACTTATCTTTACTTTCTCCCTCGTTATCAACTTCTTAATTTCATTTAACTTCATTAAAGCCTCCACAGGCGTAAGAATATTGACATCAATATTGAAAATTTCATCTCGAATTTGCTCCAATAATGGATCATCGAGTTGAAAAAAACTGAGTTGGAACTGATCTAATTGCTGTTTATTAGTGGAAGCTTTTACCAATTCGGTATTACTATGTGCCTTTTCAAGTGTTTCTAACATCTGTTGTGACCGACGAAGAACTTGTGCTGGCATACCAGCCATTTTAGCAACATGGATTCCAAAACTATGTTCACTTCCGCCAGGTATCAATTTTCTTAAAAATAAAATTTGATTGCCGCTTTCTCTGATGGAGACATTATAATTTTTTATTCGCTCAAAGCGGGAAGTCATTTCATTTAGCTCATGATAATGCGTTGCAAATAATGTTTTAGGCTGTGCGGTAGGATGTTCGTGAAGAAATTCGGCTATTGCCCATGCAATAGAAATTCCATCGTATGTACTTGTACCTCTTCCAATCTCATCGAGTAAAACTAAACTCCTGGCTGAAATATTATGAAGAATACTAGCTGTTTCATTCATTTCTACCATAAAAGTTGATTCCCCTTGTGAAATATTATCAGATGCCCCTACCCTAGTAAAGATTTTATCTATAATTCCAATTTCCGCATGTTGTGCTGGCACAAACGAACCAGCTTGAGCCATTAAAACTATTAATGCTGTTTGTCGGAGCAAAGCAGATTTACCAGCCATATTTGGGCCCGTAATCATGATAATTTGTTGTTGATCCTTATCCAGATAAACATCATTAGGAACATACGCTTCACCTATTGGCAATTGTTGCTCTAAAACAGGATGACGGCCGCTTCTAATATCAAGTGCAAAACCATCATTAAGATGAGGGCGAACATAATTATTCTTTACTGCTGCTCTTGAAAATGAAAGAAGGCAATCTAATCGAGCAAGTTGAGAAGCGTTTTGTTGCAGTGCAGGAATATACTCCGTCATTGCCGTTACCAATTCAGAAAATAATCGATCTTCAATTGCTAATATTTTTTCTTCCGCACCTAATATTTTTTCTTCGTATTCTTTGAGTTCTTCTGTAATATATCGCTCAGCATTTGTT
>JANPHE010000060.1:0-1610 GCA_031424295.1 Segetibacter sp.
AGCAAACGACTGGCATTGTATAGCCATCTTCCCAAATTGACACTTCCAAAAGCTTCATCTCGGGTGGTGCAACGGCATTAGGATTATAACTATTTGCCCTAATCTTATCTATAGGAATTGCTTTGACATTATATACTGGGCTCATAAAAGTAATTTATATTTTTCCATAATATTTTTTCTTCTGGCCATTTCATTTTTTGTCAGGGTAAAACCCATGTATTTACATAAATGGTCATTCTTCATAATGCAGATGCACATTCTTTTGTAGGTAGGAATTTCTTTCGCCTCAGTTATATCAATTTCGTCAATGTATTCCATGCGTACAGGTAGCTTTGATGTTTGATAATTTGTAGTTAAGTCAACTTTAATTTTCACATTGGCAGCTTTTAATTTTTCAATTGTTTCTGCTGGCAAAACGCCTCCTTTTTCTCTCCAAAATTTTATACTTGTAGAAAGTTTTTCTAAATAATTAGCTCGGGTCTCTTCCGGCAATGTTTTTAGCAAAAAATACATATAGGTTTCCCATGTATGATTTTTTGGCTTAGTTATAGACTGCCACCCCATTGCGGTAGTTCCTCCATAAATACCGGTGAAGTTTACTCCATTAACTCTGCCAACCAGTTTTGCCCAGGTATCAGGTTCTATTACCCGATACAGTTTCAAACTGTTCTGCGCTGTAGAAAGAAACGGACTTGCAACCCGCTGTTGTTCTATGTCAATTCCTGCTTTATAAAACAGATCATAAAGCCTGTTGTAACTCCACCCGAATTTTGCATTTGATATCCATACATCCGTTGTAAGCCAATCATAAATAGGATAAGCATTGTACACATCACTGTACATTTCTTTTGTCCACTTAAGCCCATTATAATTTTTGTAATTTTTATCTGAATGAATAGCCCTCCAGCGGTTCAGGCTCTCCTGTGTTCTTATGCCAACTAAACAGCATGTTTTTTTAGCACGTTTTTTTTGATGGTACCAAAGGCTGAATTTCTCCTGAAATTCATAATCCCACATACTTTTTTTGTAAAACTTAAAATCATTCTGAGTATAGCACGATTGAGGTATCTGGCTTACCCAAATATCTTTTTTGTTTTCTTCCCATGGTCGCCAAAAGCTTTCATGCATACTGGTGCAAGTAGTTACTTTAAATGGTACACAACATCTGTACACTTCTAAAATATCGGCATTTTCAGCTAGTGTTTTATTTACATAATCAGTAGTCATTTTGTACTGAGCCTCATAATCTATGTGAAATACGCCAATCTTCCTATCTAATTTGTTTTCACGAATATATTGTACGCATAGGTTGAGCAATACGCCACTATCTTTTCCGCCGGAAAATGACACATACACATTGTCAAATTCTGTAAAAATTGTTTTCAATCTTAGTTGAGCAGCTTCATAAACATTCATAGTACTTGCTTTAATTGTTCAACACTGATTGTTTTCAAATATTCCGCAGTGGAAAGTTTCTTCTCATTATTTTTCTTCATCAAATCCTCTAGCCCAACTTTTCCAGTCAGATCCAATACCCTGTATTCTCCGGCACTCCCTGTTCTAAAATTACGTGCTAATCCCTGCATACGCTTGCCCCAATCAAATGTTTT
>JANPHE010000061.1:0-6686 GCA_031424295.1 Segetibacter sp.
ATTAGATGCGCTCAAGCATAGTTCATTGTACAGAAAAGACCAGAACAGTTATATTCTCTACCCCAATAAAAACCTTCCAAAATTTTTACATAAAAATACAATACCCCTACAATCAGCAGAAAGATCATTGTTGATAAAGCAAATGTTAGCAGATGGCAATGTTGCAATTCTTTCAAAAGACATTCTTGGCGATTTACATTTCAATGGCAACTTCAGAAATGCAAATGATGTAGATGCAGCATTAAATAAACTAGACCATCAATACAGCTCATTAGTAGAGAAAGAAAGACCATTAATACTCCAAATATTCGAAGCGGTTTTTTGTCATAAAGAATTTACCGGTAGGTCGGGCACCTTCTTTGGTTATGAAGGCTTGGGATCTATTTATTGGCACATGGTTTCTAAGTTGTTGTTAGCTGTAGAAGAAACTTGTGTTCGGGCTATTGAAGAGAAAAGTGATAAAGAAATCGTTAGTAGATTAATAGCACATTTTTACGACATTAATGAAGGAATTGGCGTACACAAATCTCCTAATCTTTATGGAGCATTCCCTACTGATCCGTATTCTCATACACCATTCAACAAAGGGGCACAACAACCCGGAATGACTGGTCAGGTAAAAGAAGATATACTTTCCAGAATTGGAGAATTGGGTGTAACAATGAAAGATGGTAAATTGGTTTTTATACCCAATCTGTTAAATAAAAATGAGTTTTTGTCAATCGAAAATCAAGCAACATTTGTATTGGTAAATGGTAGCACAAAAACCTTGAAACTGGAACCCAGCAGTTTGGCATTTAGCATTTGTCAAGTGCCGGTAGTTTATACAAAATCAGCTGCTGATCAAATTGAAGTGTTGTACACAAATGGCACTTCTGAATTATTTAAGACATTGTCTTTAAGCAATGAGATAAGCACAAAAATATTCCAAAGAACCAATGAAGTAGCGCAATTAAAAGTATTTATAACCGAGGATAATTTTAGTTAATGAAGAAGATACTTTACCTCTTACTGCTTTTCTTTATTTCATGCAGTCATTATAAAACTACTGGCATAGTTTCAAATAAAATGACTGCTGAAAAGCTATTAGGTAATGTAAATTATCAGGGCATTTGTTATGGTGGATATAGAACTTCAACAAGAGATGTAGAGCCTACTGTTGCTGAAATAAAAGATGACATGAAGGTTTTAGCAGCCATGAATATTAAAATAGTAAGGACTTATAATGTGCATCACAAAGAAGCTGCCAATTTATTGAAAGCAATAACAGAATTAAAGCAAGAAGTTCCCGGTTTTGAAATGTATGTGATGTTGGGTGCCTGGATAGATGCAAAAAATTCATGGACAGCGAATACGCCCATTCGCAATGAAGATAGCGAACGAAATCCAACAGAAATAGCCGAAGCAGTAAGATTGGCAAATGAATATCCTGAAATAGTAAAAATTATTTCGGTAGGTAATGAGACAATGGTAAAATGGGCATGGGCTTATTATGTTGAGCCGGGTATTATTTTAAAATGGGTAAACTATCTGCAAGAGCTAAAAAACCAAGGCAGGTTGTCTAAGGATGTTTGGATAACCACATCAGATAATTTCGCCTCATGGGGAGGTGGCGGCAAAGAGTACCATGTGGAAGATCTAAACAAATTGATAAAAGCAGTTGATTACATTTCGATGCATACATATCCTATGCACGATACACATTATAATCCGGTTTTTTGGGGAGTTAAGGAGAACGAACAGCAACTTTCAGAGAAGGAAAAAATAGATGCAGCTATGGCTCGGTCAATAGATTACGCAAAGATGCAGTATAACAGCGTAGTCAATTATATGAAATCTATAGGAGTAAATAAACCCGTTCATATTGGTGAAACAGGATGGGCATCTTTTGCAAGCGATTTATATGGCAATGCCGGATCAAAAGCAACGGACGAATACAAGGAAGCCGTTTATTACAAACTCATGAGAGAATGGACGAATAAAGAAGGCATTTCTCTTTTTTACTTTGAAGCTTTTGATGAGCAGTGGAAAGACAAAAACCCTTTGGGTTCAGAAAATCATTTTGGATTGATTGATTTGCAATCGCAGGCAAAATTTGCACTTTGGGATTTGGTAGATAAAGGCGTTTTCAAAGGACTAATTAGAAATGGGAAACCAATTACAAAAACCTATGGAGGCAATGAGAAGGAGTTGTGGTTGAATGTTAAATCGCCAAACGGAATAATAAAGAATTAGTCACTATGGAAAAATTCAAGTGTATAATTATTGATTTAAAATTTTGGGTAATTACTATTATCATGTCTATTTCATTGCATAGTTGTAGCGTAGCAAAAAAAACTCAAGTTGAAGTTTATGAAACCTCAGCACAGGGAAATTCATTGAAAAAAATAAACTCGTTTTCAAAAGGAGAAAATCAGCTTGTTATTACACTAAATCCGGATGAGAAATTTCAGACAATCACTGGTTTTGGGGGTTCTTTTACTAAGGCTTCTGCATACCTTCTAAATAAACTCAGTGTAGGTAAAAGAGAAGAAATATTAAAAGCATATTTTCAGGAAGAGGGTGCCAATTATTCCCTTACCAGAACACACATTAATTCATGCGACTTTTCATTGAGTAATTATGCGTATGCAAAAGTAGCCGGAGATATAAAGCTGGATCAATTTAGCATTGAAGAAGACAGCAGTGATTTGATACCCATGATAAAGGATGCTCAAAAGTTTTCTAAAGTGGGTTTTAGAATCATCGCTTCCCCTTGGACAGCGCCACCGTGGATGAAAGATAACAATGATTGGCGAGGAGGAAAGTTATTGCCTAAATACAGAGAAACCTGGGCTTTGTATTTTTCAAAGTATATAAAAGCATACAAGAACGAGGGAATAAATATTTGGGGTGTAACGGTTGAAAATGAACCGTTGGGCAATGATAAGAATTGGGAGAGTATGCATTTTACTCCGGAGGAAATGAGAGACTTTGTTCGTGATTATCTAGGGCCTCATTTTGAGAAAGAAGGATTATCTGATGTGCCCATTTTAGGTTACGATCAAAACCGGGGAGATGAATTGAATAAATGGGCTAAGGTGATGTTTGAGGACAAAGCTGCTTCAAAATATTTTGGTGGTACCGCGGTACATTGGTATGCAAGTACATTCGATTTTTTTCCTGCTTCACTGCAATACACACATCAACTTTCTCCGGGTAAACATTTGATCAATACAGAAGCTTGCGTTGATGGACAGATGCCTGTATGGAAGGATGACAGTTGGTATTGGAGTAAGAAAGCAAGAGACTGGGGTTGGACATGGGCATCTGAAAAAGAAAAGTATTTACATCCCGAGTATGTTCCTGTGTTTCGCTATGCAAGAGATATTATTGGATGCCTGAACAATTATGTAGATGGCTGGGTCGACTGGAATATGGTGTTGGATAAACAAGGCGGACCAAATTGGTTTAAAAACTGGTGTACAGCACCGGTTATTGTGGATGTAGAAAAAGATGAAGTGTATTTTACCCCATTGTATTATACGATGGCGCACTTTAGCAAATTTATTCGTCCGGGTGCTGTAAAAATTGGCTGTACCATCAACAACAACGAATTGATGGCTACAGCAGTAAAAAACCCTGATGGAAGTATAGCAGTCGTTATTTTTAATCCAACAGAGAAACCTGAACCCATAGAAATGAACCTTAACAATAATAAAATAAACATTTCAATTAGCGCTAAAGCATTGCAAACTGTAATCATCAAAACTAAGTAACTGTAAAACTCAAAAATTTAACGATGTCAAATAACAATTCCAGTCCAACACGAATGGTGCCTATGGGGCAAAAAATAGCCTTTGGTTTAGGCATGTTAGCGAACCAAATGTTTCCGGCAGCCCTCGGCATTTTTACAGTTGTATTAGTAGAAAAATTAGGCTTTAGTGGATTGTTACTTGGGTTGACCTATTTTATTCCAAAGTTTTATGATGCTTTATTTGATCTTATAATGGGATATGTTAGCGATAACACTAAATCGAAATGGGGCAGAAGGAGGCAATATGTATTGGCAGGGGCCATTATTTTAGGAATTTCATTTGCTTTCATGTGGCAATTGTACGCTGAAAATGGGGTCACCTACAATTTTATTTACTTCTTAGGTGTTTCATTGATTTTTTATTCGGGGCTAACCATATTTAGCATTCCTTACGTAGCTATGGGATATGAAATGAGTGATGATTTTCATGAACGTACCAACATTATGGCTACCTCTCAATTAATTGGTCAGCTAGCTTGGGTTGTTGCACCATGGTTTTGGGTCTTAATGGCTGATCAATCTTTGTTTTCATCCAGTGAAGTGGCTGTTAGAACCCTATCTGTTTATGTAGCCATTGGTTGTGCCATTTTAGCGGCTGTTCCAGCATTTTTTATTCCAAGTAAATCTACATTAAACGAAAATTATAGCCCTATTGATTTAAAAGGAATACTAAGCAGTTTTGGAGAGATAAAAGAAGGATTAAAAGCTTCGATAGAAATCAAGCCCTTTAGAAAAATTTGTATTGCAACTTTCTTAATTTTTAATGCTTTTCAAACAACAGCCGGCTTCTCTTACTTTATCATCAAATATTATTTATTCAAAGGAAACGAAGAAGATTTTGGATTATGGCCCACATTATTTGGATGTGTGGGGGCTCTAATAACTACGGTTTTAGTAATACCGATCGTTGCTAGAATGTCCAAAGTAATGGGGAAGAAGAAAGCGTTTTTACTATCTCAAGGCATTTCAATAGTGGGTTACATTTTACTTTTTTTACTTTTTGTTCCCGGTAAACCTTACCTTTTTCTTTTTGCACTTCCGTTCTTTTCCTTTGGCATAGGTAGTTTGTTCACGTTGATGATGTCGATGACATCAGATGTCATTGATATTGATGAGTTAAATTCTGGTAAAAGAAGAGAAGGAAGCTTAGGTGCTATCTATTGGTGGATGGTAAAGTTTGGAACGGCGGTGGCAGGCTTATTAAGTGGCTTAATTCTTTCCTTAGTAAGTTTTAAATCTAATGCCCCTACTCAAGCCGACGATACTATGTTTTGGTTAAGAATTTTCTTTGTTGGAATTCCAATACTTGGCACATTAACTGCTATTTGGGCAATGAAAGATTATGATATTGATGAAGCCAAAGCATTAGAAGTAAGAGACCTTTTGCAAAAAAGAAAAGTGCCTAAAAAGCAAACTTCTTCCTCTTCTTACCTATCGGGCAAGCTTCTTTCCCTTACAAAAAATACCAACGCCATTCTTGCACAATTCGGCACTAATTTTCAAGGAAAAACTGAAGCCGAAATGAGTGCTTTGTTTACCGAAACTTTGCAAAATGGTTTACATGGATTGTGCTTCAGTCCCTATACGGAAGGTCAGGAAACGGGTGATGTTTTATCAGCTAATCAAATAAGCAGAAGGTTGGATATTATTGCTCCGCATACAAAATGGATCAGGTCTTTCTCTTGTACCGAAGGCAATGAAATGATACCGGAAATTGCTCACCAAAAAGGATTGAAAACATTGGTAGGAGCATGGATAAGCAATGACAAAGAACGCAATGAAAAGGAGATCAATTCACTGATCAAATTAGCTAAGGCAGGATTGGTAAACATGGCCGCTGTGGGTAATGAGGTGTTGCATCGTGAAGAAATTTCTGAGCAGGAGTTATTGCAATATTTAAAACGAGTGAGAGCTGCTTTACCATCTTCCATTCCTGTAGGATATGTAGATGCCTATTATCAGTTTCTTGACAGACCCTCTTTGGTTGAAGCATGCGATGTTATTTTAGCCAATTGTTATCCTTTTTGGGAAGGAGCTGAAAACCAATATGCACTTTCCTATTTAAGCAGAATGGTGGATATGACACAGCAGGTGGCAAAAGGAAGAAAAGTAATTGTTACAGAAACCGGTTGGCCGAGTATAGGAGAAAATGTAGAAGCAGCACAACCTTCATCTGCCAATGCAATGAAATATTTTATTGCTGTGCAGGAATGGGCAAAAAGTAGCAATGTTGAGTTATTCTATTTTTCATCTTTTGATGAATCCTGGAAAACAAAGCAAGAAGGAAAGGTGGGTGCAGGCTGGGGAATTTGGGATAAAAATGAAAATTTGAAAACGATTAAATAAGTACAATTATGTCTTACAGAAAAGAGTACACGCTCCCTTTTAAGCAAGATACACATACAAGCTATGTTGAGGGTGAAACAACAGAAGTATTAAGTGACTTGATGCAAGAAATTCTGCAACACCGGGTACATGGTTTTTGCTTCAGTTTATATGAAGAAGGACAAAAGCCGGGTGACATCATTTCAGAAGCGCAAGTGAGAAGGCGGATGGAAATTTTGAAACCTCATACAAAATGGATCCGTTCGTTTTCATGCACAGAAGGAAATGAGTTAATACCCAAAGTGGCTAAAGAGTTTGGGATAAAGACACTAGTAGGTGCTTGGTTGGGTAATGACCTTGAAATAAATAAACGGGAAGTAGAAGGGCTAATAAAATTGGCTAAAGAAGGCTTGGTTGATATAGCCGCAGTTGGCAATGAAGTAATGTATAGGAAGGAATTAACCGAAGATGAGTTGTTGGAATACATAAACAAGGTAAAAGCTGAAATTCCTGACATACCTGTTGGCTATGTGGATGCGTACTACGAGTTTTCGCACCGTGCACG
>JANPHE010000062.1:0-34965 GCA_031424295.1 Segetibacter sp.
CACATGCTGTCTGTATTGGGTATATACCCACCTGCCACTATCTTTCCATCAGGCTGCAGTTCCAGCCTTGCAACTATCATGGGGGTTGCAATTCCCGCTATTCCGTTTACCCCAAAGGTTGAGTCTACTTTCCCATTGGTATCAAACTGGACAACCTGGGTTTGGGTTGCACCATTTACGTTGCCTGCGGCTATTATTTTGCCATTGGGCTTGATCGCCATCGTATAGAAATAGTCGTTTGAGGTACTTTGGTTATTGTTAACGATGCCGTTGGTGCCAAATGTGCTGTCGGGTCTGCCATTGGTCTTGAACCGCACCAGCACCGAGTTGATAGAAGTATTGATAATTCTGGTAAAACCTGCTGCTATTATTTTTCCATCGGGTTGAATTGCCAGCGTGGTTGCAATATCTTCCCTGACGCCGGTACCCAAGGATATGAAGGAAATGCCACCTGTGCCAAATGTGGTATCCAGCGTGCCGTCAATATTGTATCGGATGAGCGTAAACCTTGAGGTGTCGCTTACATTGAGGTCGTAGTACGAGGAGGATGCCACCACTATTTTACCATCGGGCTGCACTACTATTTCGTTGGCTTGCATACCATACTTGTTGGAGACCGGTGGTTGGGTAATGACCCTTCCGTTGGAGCCAAATGTTGGATCGGTGAGTACAAACTGTGCCTGACAATTGTAGCTCGCAAACAAAAAAAGCGCAAATACAACAATCTTAATCAAGGGGTAATTTTTCCTCATAAAACATATTTAACAAAGGTGTAAAGGTCATGAAAAAATGATGATGTCGAATTTGTTAAATAGTTATCATTCTTATTTTCCCTAATATTAACAATACTAGTATAAATACCTAACTATATGCAGATAATAAAGATGCGAGCTACTTCATTATTTTATAAACAATTTTGCCCGGCAGGAGTTATAATGTCAATTCTTATAAATTATGTCAAACGTCTATTCGCTCAAAACGGTTCAGAAAATCCCTATATCCCTAGATAAAGCCTGGGATTTTTTCAGCCGACCCGATAACCTGAAAGACATTACCCCTGCACATATGGGATTTGTAATAAAAAGCCAACATCATGGAGCACAGATGTATGCGGGGCAGATTATAGAATATACCGTTAAGCCGTTGTTCGGTATTCCACTTTATTGGATGACAGAAATAACCCACGTTGCCGATAAGGAATATTTTGTTGATGAACAGCGGTTTGGTCCTTACTGCATGTGGCACCATCAGCATCATTTTAAAGAAATAGCCGGAGGGGTAGAAATGACCGATATTGTACATTATAAACTACCGTTATGGATATTAGGTGATATTGCCAACTCGCTTTTTGTAAAAAATCAACTCACCGGCATTTTTGACTACAGGACCCAAAAGGTGGAGGAGATGTTTGGAGTAATGAGGTAATAACCCAATTGGCAAATGGCTCAATTTGAAAATGAAGAAATAGTATAATTTTCAAATTAATCCTTTTTATTATTTTCAAATTATCCCGGCATCCTCGAGATGTATTTCTCAATTTCCTTTATTTGATCTACTACCTGCTTAGTTGTAGGTTTCAGTGCTTTGGCTTTTCTGAAAAAATCTTTTGCTGCTCTGAATTCTCTTTTGTTCATATAGATCTGGCACATGCTCAAAAAAGCAACTGCCTGACTTTCTTTATCAGGTATGCCTGCTCTAATAGCTTGCCTAACATAGCTTTCACCAACTTTCATATCGCCTTTTTGCAGCGCCATCATTCCAAGTTGTAATTTGTTGGCACCTTCGGCTTCCGGCATGGGAGATCCTAGGTCCAGGCTTTTCTTCATATGCTTTTCTGCTGAATCAAAATCTTGATTCATCATAGCAAGATTGCCTTTAAGTGTGTAATAAGTTGACCGGATAGGTTTAAACAACAGGTTAGGAAACCAAATAGAATTCATTATTTTTTGTACTTCTTCCATGTTTCCTTGTTCCATAGGTGATTGCACCAACCGCAATGGACCAATGAAAAAATGGCTGGCTAATCCTATCAACGCCACGAAATACAAGATAAACGATGGCCAGAAACCGGAAGTAACATTGACAAAAATGGCCAATGCCAATGCAACTAGACTAAGTACAAAACGGTATTTTATTAATAGGTTGTAAAATTTCATATTTAAATAAATTCAACTTTTTTGTTCAAAAAAGATAGTTGTTTAATGCATGCCTTATGCCGGCAGGAGTGCAAAGATAAAGGCGCAGAGGTACAATGTAGATTTTAGTATCAATTTTTAAGAATAGAATTGCCGGAAACCGCTATTTTTGCGCTCCCAAAGTAAAATTTGTAAGCAATCCATTTTTGAATTGTTTGATTTTGGTCCCGTAGTTCAACGGATAGAATAGAAGTTTCCTAAACTTTAGATACAGGTTCGATTCCTGTCGGGACTACCACAGCCCATTGTATAATGCAGTGGGTTTTTATTTAAATAGAAGATAAGATTCGTTTTTAATCAGAGTTATTTAAGATGGCTTCTTTTTAGGTTGATTAATTTGACGACTTCCCAAAAAGTGGGTGATAGCTTTTTTATCAGTTTAAAAAGTGGATTTTTCAATTTCCCGCTTTCAAATTTTAGTCAGGTATTGCTGGAGGTGGGTAATTTTACGGTTTCTCGTCTGGAACAAATGCTCACTGAAAAATATTTTGATGAATTGAGGAACTAAAGTACAGTGATGCAAACTGATGATTTTTCAATGTCCTGCTCCATTTGTCAGTAATATCCATATTCGCTGCCGTATTTATTCGAATTTAATGTCAAATCTACCTTCGCTAATAATAATTGAATCTGTCGGTGATGTTGCAAATGATGTATCACTTAGCCTGCTGAAAAGCTTTCCGGCGAATTCGCCAGATAATATTTTTAGCGTAGTGTCTATTTTGGTCATCGTAATAGTAAAAGTTGGGTTTATTTGCGAAAGTAAATATGTCTTTTTGGCCTGCCCTCTTTCTGAAAGCCAATAGCCAATCCCAATCGTGTCATTACTTAGTGTATTATAAGTTTCCGTTCCTCGAAAATTTGTTGAAAGTGTTAAATCAAAATTCTCAATAGTATTCCAAGAACCATTTTTATAAAAAACTTTGTCAGCACGAATATGAATATCTCCATCGTTTGTATAGTACATACCTGATAGGTTTTCTCCACAACCACCTGCAAAAGGGAAACAAACTTTTCCATAGTTTGTCCAAACAAATGAATTTAATAGGAACCCAAAGGTGTTTTGTCCTGATTGAGTTTTTGAAGGAAGAGAAAGAACAATTCCTGTGTCGTCTTTTATGCAAGAAATAAGTGAAATTATAATCAGTGCAAAAAGAGTTAAATATGTTTTCATAGTCTGCATTATGTTAGAGACAACTTCAAATAGAAGTACGTTGCAATATGGTAGTTAACTCATCGCTACAAGAAAAAATAATCAATCATTCAGAAAGAAATACAGCAGCCATACCATATACCCGCCAAATATCTTTTTTCATTAAAAGCGCAATGAGAATTGATAAAATGCAACGAGTTACTTAATCATTAAAACCGCGATGCTACCGTAACTGTATTTTTGTAAGCTTTTTTCTTTCCATCCAGTTTAAAAATTTCTGTATAAATAATATAAGTGCCGGTAGGCACCTTTAAAAATTTGTCATTTAATCCATCCCATCTAAAAGAACCATTCTGGGCAAGGGTTGCATTTTTTACAAGCACCTTTACCGGCCTTCCCGAAGCATCAAAAATGGTTATATTTCCAACATATCCAGTTTCGTCAACCTGATAATTGACCACCGTAAAATCTTCAAACCCGTCATTGTCTGGTGAAAATATTTTAGGAGTTATTTTGACGTTTCCGTTTACTGTTAGATCCATTCTGAACTGAGAATTTTGATAAGAAGGTGTGCCATAGCCTACTGTAGAAGCAGCAGAAAACCAATTACTTTTATCTTGGGTTGGTTTGTTGTAATCTATCCTTTCTAATGAAATACCTTCATCATTATCAATCAAAGCAAAATGCCACTTGGCATCATAATGCAATTCATCAACTACCTTGCCCAACGAATTCATTAATACTGCGATACCTTCATCATCTGAATAGCTAGGCATGGAAACATCTAAAAAATTGTCGGGGTTTTTTGCATAATAATTTTGCTTTACAATAGGCCCGTTTTCTGAAATCACATAATACTCCTGCGGAAAAATAAGCTGACTTTCAGTAGTCAATTGGCTTAGTGTACGAATACTGCCAGAATTTAGATCACGATTTGCGATGTACAATTTTTTTAAATCAAAAATCTTTTCGCTGCGGTTGTAAATTTCTACATAATCAACAGCATTGGATTTAGGATTAAACAATATTTCGTTTACTACAATATCAAAACTATCTATTGAGCTAGGCAAGCCTACCTTGGCTGTATTGATTGCATTGATGATATTTCCACTGCAGTCTTTCACGTTGTTTACCGTAATTGTATAAACAGTTTGCGGCAGCATAGGTGTTGCCAATACCAGATTTACTTTATTAAAGGCAGGTGCCAAAATGGTAGCTGACACAACAGATCCATTGCTAAACCTATAGTTTGAAACCGTTGCTCCGCTTGTACTATCCAACGCTTCGTTAAATGTAAGAATAAGCGAAACACTGTCAATCACAGCTGCCCTAATAAGCTGAGGAGGTCCTTGATCGGGATTGGCTCCATTGACTGAGTTAACGGTTCCGGGAGTGCCACCGCGAGAATTTTCACTTGCCTTCCAATTATCTGCACCGGTACATGGATTTTGTATGTCAATCATCTCCAACGACCAACCTCCGTCACTTTTTACCAGATTTTTATACCATGTTGTATTGTAAGAAACTGCATGAACAGCCAACCCTTCTTTTGATATTAGCGAAAGCGTTGTTCCATCATTTAACAAAGCGGGGAATGAAGTAATGCCTAATGAAGGTCCAAAAGCAGAAAGTGCTGTTACATTGGATGCACTTGTCAATATCAAATAACCTCCTGCAGGTAAATCGTACGAAGGGAATGCGCCGCTTGTAGTACTGCTGCTTGTAATTTTCCATCCCTGAAGGTTAATATTTGAACCTGTCCGGTTTCTTATTTCAACATACTCAGCATCCGGTAAGCCAATGATTGGTGTAGGATCTGCAAAAATCTCATCTATTACTACATCAAAACGCTGTGCCACGTATGGTGGGGTATATGTAAAATTAGCGGTACCGTTTACCAAAGTATTTCCTGCCAGGTCATTGATATTGACTGCAGTCAAAATATTTACAGCACCACCGGTAAAAGAAGTGCCAAATGCAAGGTGAACCAATGCATTATTTGTGCCATCAAGTGTTGCAGAAATGGGGTTTCCAATACCATTGCTTACTGTATAATTTGTTACAAGTTGTGCTGTTGTAATGTCAATAGGCTCATTAAATAATACATCTGCAGTAGTAGAAGAAATGGCTATAGCAGATACCAAGGTTGGAGGCGTAACATCGGCAATATAAGTAAACGTCCCCGTACCATTTACAATCGCATTATCCGATGGGTCCTTTACATTGTTTATGGTTAAGGTATTTAATGGTCCATTAGGAAACGTAGCGCCAAATGTCAGTCGAACTAAAGAAAAATTAGCAGCATCTCTTATAGCTGATACCGGATTGCCTATGCCATTATTAGCGGCATAGTTACTCACCTGTTCAGCAGAAGTAACCTCTACTTGCTCTGAAAATAAAACATCTGCAATGGTTCCTGAAATGGTAGTCACAGAAACAATAGCAGGCGGAGTGAGGTCGGCCACGTAAGAAAAAGTACCCGTTCCATTAACAATTGCGTTGCCAGAAATATCCGTTACACCATTGACTGTAACTGTATTTGTACCGTTGGGGAAAATGGTAGCAAATGTAAGATGTACCAATGCAGAATTTGTAGCGTCCCTAATCGCAGAAACGGGATTTCCCGTAACATTCACAGAATAATTTGTTGCTACATTTGCAGTGGTTGCATCTACAGGTTCATCAAATAAAACATCCAACCCTTTTACGCCAACTACGGTTGCAGATTGCACTACAGGGGGCGTTACATCCGGAACAAATGGCTGAATAGTAATGTCGTCAATAAAGTGCTTTTGAAAAAAACTAGCTGTGCTTTGTTTCACTAAAAAACCAAAGAAAGTGGATGTAGTATAAGTAGCATCCGATGACACACCTTCTAAGAAATAATTTGTGCCTGCACCTGTCATGTCCCTATACAAACTCCACTGATTGGTTGCATTTCTTATTACCCTCAACTTTATATTGTTATTGCTGCTTAAGTTGATGGCCCCATCAACGCCGTCTATCAATAATACATCTGTGCCTGCATCTCTTCTATAGAGGGAGATTTCATCTTTTGTTCCTCCCAATCTAACAAAATAACCCGTGTTACCGGTGCTTATCAAGTCGCTACTGCCGGCTATTAAATATGCATCAACATAGTTAAGCGATGAGGTACTAAAATCCAGTTTGAAGTAAATGTCCCATTGAACGCCGGTGGCTAAAGTATTTCCTGTACTGAGGTAATAAGTGCTGTTTAAAACGGTATTATTACTTTGAAGCTGAAAAGATGGATTTACAAACCAATCTGTTGTACTACCAGACCAAGTTGGATTATTGGTAAAATCACCATCATTAAAATTTTCTGTAAGCTGTGCTTTACTGGCAATTGGCAATGCCGAGATACAAATCAGCCATAATAAAAGGAACTTTTGCATGGAGTTTTAATTAGTAACGAATTTTAAAAATACGACCCGTTTTGAATTATAACCAATTTATTATTGCTTTGCACAAAGATTAATATCCTTTATTATGAAAATTGCAGTGGTAGGAGCTACAGGATTGGTAGGTACAAAGGTGTTGCAAGTGTTGAATGAAAGGAATTTTCCGGCTACCGAATTAATTCCGGTTGCCTCTTCAAAATCAGTGGGAAAAGAGGTGATATTTGCTGGAAAACCTTACAAAATAGTAAGTATGGAAGATGCGATAGCTGCTAAACCAGCTGTAGCTATTTTTTCCGCAGGCGGAAACACATCCCAGGAATGGGCACCAAAATTTGCCGCTGCAGGCATCATTGTGATTGACAATTCAAGCGCCTGGAGAATGGATCCTACAAAAAAACTCGTTGTTCCTGAAGTTAATGCAGGGGTTTTGACCGCTGCTGATAAAATTATTGCCAATCCCAATTGCTCTACTATACAAATGGTGGTAGCACTTCAACCGCTGCATCAAAAATATACCATCAAACGAATAGTGGTCAGCACTTACCAAAGCGTGACCGGAACCGGCGTAAAAGCTGTAAATCAGCTCATGAATGAAAGAAAAAACGAGACCGGAGAAATGGCATATAAATACCCGATTGACCTGAATGTTATTCCACAAATTGATGTTTTTCTGGAAAATGGCTACACCAAAGAAGAAATGAAAATGGTGCATGAAACAAAAAAGATCATGCAGGATGACAACATCAGAATAACTTCTACAACGGTAAGAATACCTGTAATGGGCGGACATAGTGAAAGCGTTAATGTTGAGTTCGAAAACGATTTTGACTTGGATGAACTCAAAGCAATACTTGCTACTGCACCAGGAATAATTGTTCAGGACAATATTAATGAACAAATTTATCCAATGCCGCTATGGGCACATGAAAAAGACGAGGTTTTTGTTGGCAGGTTAAGGAGAGATGAAAGTCAACCAAAAACGCTAAACATGTGGGTAGTAAGCGACAATTTGAGAAAAGGTGCTGCAACCAATGCTGTTCAGATTGCCGAATACTTAATTTCGAAGGGTTTATTAAACACAAGCGAAACATTTTCGGACGCAAAAATGTAGTAGTTTTTACAGAATGCTCATTATATGTAAAAGGTTTAATTGATTTGTAGGTTCTAACGCAAAAGGTTGTGTCCCCACAACCTTTAATATTCAAATTCAAAACAAAGTACCTATCGTTTATTTGTTTTTTATGCTTCTTAGTTCCGACCTTCTAGGCTCAATTACATTTTCATAATTATAGGGGCAATGCTTGCAACCATTTCCGCAGCAAAATCCTTTCTCCAGATGATATTTCGCAGTAAGAACGATATAGCCATCTTCATTGTAATAAAAATCATCCCCCTCAATTAGATTCGTTTTCACTTAATATTTTTTTAAGATCTTCATCAGCAGTGTGAGGGAGAAATTTATCAATAGTAAATTTGAGATAATGGATTCGGTTGCTTTTTGCTATATCCAATTTTTCATAATGCGTTTTTATGCTCAAATCGTCAGAAATATTTGTATCCGCATACACATTATTTAAATCTTGTAACAATTCAAAACCGAATTGGTTGATGACAAGTTTGGTAAAGTTGTAAAGATCAGGACTATCGGTTTTAAGATTGATAGAACCCTCTTTAGCTATGATAGCTTGATAAATTCTAAGAAATCTGGGGAATGTCAACCTTTTTTTGGCGCGGTTTATTTTCAATTGAGGATCAGGGAATGTAATCCATATATCAGCCACTTCTCCCGGTGCAAAATAATCAGCTAGTTTTTCTATTTGTGTTCTCAGAAATGCAACATTGGTTAAGCCTTCCGAAATAGCGGTTTTTGCGCCTACCCACATGCGATTGCCTTTGATGTCTATGCCAATAAAGTTTCTGTATTTATGTATTCTGCCAAGGCCTACTGCATATTCGCCTTTGCCACACGCAAGCTCTAAAGTAATGGGATGATTGTTATTGAAGAATTGATTCCATTTTCCTCGCATGTTTTCGGGGTACTCCAACACATTGGAAAATGTTTTTAACTCAGCAAACCGTTTCAACTTCTTTTGGGCCATAGGGCAGCAAAAGTAGAGAAAATTGGTAGGAGTAGAATTATCTGTTAAGGTAGTAGGTCAGCATGAAATTAATAACCACTAAAAATACAAGGTAGTAAGTGAGTGAATTCTCAACGATTTTTACATTTGGTTTATCAGATGTCTTCAGGGTAAGAATATGTTTATAATTAAAGTAGATGATATTTGATAACTTCCATTGGTTGGTTTTGTATTTAAAAAAAATGGCAACTTTTAATATAATAACAAAACTGATTACAAATGGAAGAATTGAATTGAAATTCAGCAGGATGAATGAAAATTGTGGGTTCATACAAATGGGTTTAGTAAGTTAGAAACGATGGCCCTTTCCTTTTATTGGTTTTAGAAGGTTTCATGTATACCCCAAAAAGACATTTCAGAAAATATGTTTGATTTGAACAATTGGAGAAAAGCAAATTGATAAGGTACAATTTATTTAGAAAGATGGCTTGCTTTTTTAGTATTCTAAGCAATATTTAATTCAAAATAGACGAAAAGAAGCAAAATGTGACCGTCCTAATTGAGCGCAAGGCTAGAGAAAGCTAATTAAGATAACAGCCTTATCAAAGAAGCTAACCCCTCAATAGCACTGAATTACAACACCCTCAAAAGACTTTTATTAGGGGTATAAAAAAGTTTGGGTATAAAAAAGAGCCATTCACCTTGTGGAAAATGGCTCTTTAATAAGTATCGGAAACAACTAAGCTACCGCTTCGCTCTTTGAACTTTTAGATTCTCGTTTTCTTTCTTCTTCATTCAGGGTCACCTTACGCATCCTTATGTTTTTTGGAGTCACTTCTATACACTCATCTTGTTGTATGTATTCCATGCACTCTTCTAGTGTAAGCAATGTTTTTGGTGCAATGCGAGATGCGTCGTCGCTACCGCTTGCACGGTGGTTGGTTAGTTTTTTAGGTTCTGTAGCATTTACTACAAGATCACCCGGCTTTATGTGTTCAGCAATTATTTGCCCTGTGTACACTTCTTCTCCTGGATCTACAAAGAAAGTACCCCTGTCTTGTAATTTATCAATAGAATAACCGGTTGTTTTTTCAGCATTTTTAGAGATCAATACACCATTGCTTCTTCCTGGAATAAATCCTTTCCATGGCTTATACTCAGCAAAACGATGCGCCATTACAGCTTCTCCTTGTGTACCAGTCAACATTTGCGACCGCAGTCCAATTAATCCTCTTGAAGGAATATCAAACTCCAGGTGTTGCATTTCGCCTTTGCTTTCCATTACCAGCATTTCGCCTTTGCGTTGGGTAACCAAATCAATTACTTTTCCGCTGAATTCTTGAGGTACATCTACCACCAATACTTCATACGGTTCATGCTTCTTACCATCAATAGTTTTAACCAATACCTGCGGATTTCCTACCGTCAGTTCATATCCTTCTCTACGCATGGTTTCCACCAAAATGCCTAAGTGAAGAATACCTCTTCCGAATACAAGGAAACTTTCAGCACTATCTGTATCTTCCACCCTTAATGCAAGATTTTTTTCGGTTTCTTTTATTAATCTGTCGCGGAGGTGACGAGAGGTAACAAATTTTCCATCTTTACCAAAAAATGGAGAATTGTTGATGCTGAACATCATACTCATTGTTGGCTCATCTACGCTGATGATTGGTAATGCTTCCGGATTTTCAAAATCAGCAATGGTATCGCCTATGGTAAAGTCTTCCAAACCTACTACTGCACATATATCGCCACATGATACTTCAGTCACCTTGCGTTTTCCAAGCGATTCGAAAACATACAGTTCTTTTACTTTGGATTTTACAATCCGACCATCTGCCCGTACTAAACTAAATGGTTGTCCTTCTTTAATTGCTCCGCGGTTAACCTTTCCTACTGCTATTCTACCCAAAAACGTAGAATAATCAAGAGAGGTAATTTGCAATTGCAATGTGCCTTCATTTACTTTGGGTTCCGGTACATATTTAAGGATGCCATCCAATAGTGGTGTGATATCATCACTTTGAGTAAGTGAATCATTAAACCAACCATTTTTTCCCGAACCATAAAAAGTTGGAAAATCAAGTTGCTCCTCAGTAGCATCCAGATTAAAGAATAATTCGAAAACTGCATCATGCACCTCATCGGGGCGGCAGTTTGGCTTATCTACTTTATTGATGATTACTATTGGCTTCAGATTAAGGTGAAGGGCTTTTTGTAGTACAAAACGAGTTTGAGGCATAGGTCCTTCAAAAGCATCAACTAAAAGGCAAACGCCATCTGCCATTTTTAACACCCTTTCTACTTCTCCACCAAAGTCGGCGTGACCTGGTGTATCTATCACGTTAATTTTCACATCTTTGTAAACAACCGAAGCGTTTTTACTAAAGATGGTGATGCCTCTTTCTCTTTCAAGGTCATTGCTGTCCATGATAAGGTCACCCGTTTCCTGGTTAGCCCTGAAAACATTTGTCTGGTGCAAAATTCTGTCAACCAGCGTAGTCTTACCATGGTCAACGTGAGCAATAATAGCTATGTTCCGTATGTTCATAAAATTAAAATAACAGCTTACGGCTGTTTTAAGAGGCTGCAAAGGTAACGCTTTGCATCGGGTTTTTAGTTTATTAACGCATTATGTCTATGTAAAGAATACTTAAATAATCTGATAGTCTTAAAGACCCAATTCAAATACATTAAAAGCTTTTTGATTGCTTTTAGAAGGGGGAGACTTAAATAGTACAAATTTTATTTAATCATAATTTACTTGTAATAAATAGATTAATTAGTTGTATATTAAAAAATCTCCCTTTTTTATCCAATCGCACTGGCAAAAGACCTCTTACTATTTTCCCTTCGCAATAAATAATAAGACTTAACGATATTATGATTTAGGATATTATTGTTTAATTAGTTTCGTGGATAAAATCGTGTTGTTATTTATCAATCGGACAACATAGATGCCTTTTGGAAACTTGTTTATTTCAAAAGGAATAGTATTCATTCCCTTTTTTAGGTCCATCGTCCGGGTATCTAAACATCGGCCTTCGATATCGGAAAGTTGAATCAATGCCCTGCATTGAGTTGTCGAACGGTAAAAAATATTAATATTATCCTTAGCAGGCATTGGAGTAACCTTTATTAATCCGAATTTCTGATCTTCAAAAAGTGAATAATCTAACACTCCTTTATTTTGCTTAATCGTTACGGCTTTTTCTTTACTACGGGAACTTCCACAAGCATTTGAAGCAACAACACTTACTAAACCGCTCTGTGTTCCAAAATTTACCAATATTCTTGAACTATTTTGACCAGAAACAATGACACTCCCCACAGGAACAGTCCATGTATAATTTAAAAATTTATCCGTAACCCTATATAATACGCCTTGTTCGTTGGGCAAAACTTCCAGCTTTCCAGCAATGCCTTGTGGTCTAGAAGGATATCCAATTACTCCCATTGTGTCAATTTTTCCAACACCACAAATGTTGGTTGAACTAACAACTATTCTTCCATTCTGGAAATTATTAGGAATACCAACTATAATGGTATCTCCCTTGTTCGCAATCAAGCTACAAGATGGTGGAATCACCCAAGTATTGGTCGTAATTGCATCCTGGGGGTACACTAAAAACGTATCTACAATTCCTACACCACATAAATTATCTCTGCTGCCTGTTGGTGTAAGTTGGATATCTGGCTGAGGTTTATCGTATATAATTATTGGATAACTAGTTACAGTACACCCATTCTTAAAAGTAGCCTCCACCGTGTAGGAGCCTGCAATTTTGGGAATAAACGTATTTTCTACTATGCCGTTGGTCGCTTTGAATTTTTTGACAACATAATTAGCTCCATCCAAGACAAAAACATTTTTATCGGCATCCACATGTATGCCTGAACCATAATATATTTGATTTAAGTTACTACCTATTCCGTAGCCGCCAGCTACCGTTGTTCCACTTGTTGCTCCGTTAGCCCATTTTACAACTCGCCTGTTAGCGGCGTCAGCCAAATATAAATTTCCGGAAGCATCCACATAAATTGCAGTTATATCACTGATTTGGTTAGCCGCCTGCCCGTCTCCATTGCCACCTGCAACAGTAACGCCTATTGTATCTCCTTTAGCCCATTTTTGCACCCGATTGTGGCTTGCATTGGTAGCAGCATCTGCTACATAGATGTTTTTTGCACCGTCCAGATATACATCAACAGGCAAACTAAACCGCTTGTTATCGTAACCAAAGGTACTACCGGCAACTGTTGTACCTCTTACAGCTCCAGGTTTCCACTTTTGTATTCTGTAGTTATAAGTATCTGCAATGTAAAGATCACCGTTGATATCTACAATAATGCCGGTAGGCGCATACAATTGGTTTGCGCCATTGCCTACACCCTTGCCACCAGCAACAGTAATGCCGCTGCTTGCACCAGGTGCCCATTTTTGTACTCGATGGTTATTGTAGTCAGATATATAAATGTTGAATGCAGTATCAACAAACACATCAAATGGATAATCCAATTGGTTTGCACCATTTCCTGCACCATGACCACCTGCGACAAGCACTCCCGTATTTGCTCCAGGAGCCCATTTCATTACTCGGTTGTTTCTCTTGTCCGCAACATAGATATTTCCCAATTTGTCCATGGTTATGCCACCAGCTGGAAAACCAAATTGATTTAAAGAAGCTCCGGAACTTCCGCTACCTGCCACAACCGATACACTATTGGAATTACTAACGGTATCAGCATAAAAGTAAGTACCTCCAAATTTTACCCATCTTAGTTTGGCAAGGTTATTCGGTTGAGCGATGGCCGTTAACACATTGCCCACACAATTGCCTCCGGAGATAGCGGCCGTACAAGATTGACCAAGGGTAGCTTTCGAAAATCCTAAAATTGCCATAGTGATAAGTGTAAAAATAATTTTCATATGGATCGTATTTAGAAATCATTAGAAGACCACTTTAAAGATATCGTTTTATTCAGAAATAATACTATTTTTTTCATTTCAATTTTAAGCATTCTAAAAAATATACAATTTTAACAAAACATCCCAGTTTATTTTTCCAAATTGTGAAAAGAATATTTTAGAACTACGACAATTTTCCTCACTTAGATGATGCCAATAAATCTCTACCTTGCCCATTCAAAACGATCGCAATGCCACAAAGTATCATAGTCGGTATTGGCAAATATGTGCCTAAAAATATCTACACCAACAATGACCTCAGCCGTTTTATGGATACAAATGAAGAGTGGATAGTAGAGCGAACAGGTATAAAAGAACGCCGCTTCGCAGAAAGGCTCGGGGAAACAACTACAACTATGGGAATAGAAGCTGCTACCATAGCTATTGAAAGAGCCGGGCTCACTCCACAAGACATCGACTTTATCATTTTTGCTACCCTTAGTCCCGACTATTATTTTCCGGGTTGTGGTGTACTTGTACAGCGGGAAATGAAAATGAAGGAAATTGGTGCATTGGACATTCGAAACCAATGCAGTGGTTTTTTGTACGCCATTAGTGTTGCCGATCAATTTATTAAAACAGGGATGTACAAAAACATCTTGGTGATCGGTAGCGAAAAGCACTCTTTTGGACTAGACTTCAGTACCCGAGGCAGAAACATTAGTGTAATATTTGGCGACGGTGCCGGTGCTGTTGTACTGCAGGCTACAGATGACAAAGACTGGGGAATACTGAGCACTCACCTGCACAGCAATGGTGAAAGCGCCGAAATATTAGCCATGTACAATGGTGGCACACATGCTAACCGGTGGGGTGAATTTGCAGATTTTGGGAATGATGAGATAGGAAATACTTTTGTAACCCGGGAAATGATAGAGAAGGAACAGAACTTTCCGGTAATGGATGGACAGGCAGTATTTAAAAAAGCGGTAGAGAAATTTCCTGAGGTAATTTTTGAAGCATTGGATGCAAACGGAATGACTCCGGAAAATATTGATATGCTGATTCCCCACCAGGCAAACCTGCGCATAAGCCAATTTATACAAAAAAGACTTAGACTGCCTGACGAAAAAGTGTTTAACAATATTCAGCGATATGGAAATACGACAGCAGCAAGTGTTCCTATTGCACTGTGTGAAGCTTGGGAAGAAGGAAGGATAAAAAAAGGGGACTTAGTATGCCTTGCAGCATTTGGAAGCGGATTTACCTGGGCAAGTGCTTTGCTAAAGTGGTGATGGTATTTTTAACAGTTATACACTGTTTATAAACTTAGTTTTGTTTCGTCACCTTCTGATTTTTTTCAAAATCAGCATTGACTGAAAACAATGACCAGGAATGTACTCAATTTTATAATCAATGATTAAAGGACGGATTTAACCACCCTATGGGGAATAAATGTAGTGGTTGAATTTTAGCGGAAACAAATACTCCAATTAATGTCAAGAAAAATACTGTTTTTGGTAAACCCGGCATCCGGCACTTCAAAAAAAACAAGCCTGCCGGATAAGATAAAAGAAAAGACTGAAGCGGAAGGATTGGAATATGAAATAATTCATACCAATATAGAAGGCGATTATGAATACCTGAAAGACAAAATAAGACGCGAAATTATAACAGACATTGTGATAGCCGGAGGTGATGGTTCTGTAAACCAGGTAGTCTCTGCACTGTACGATACCGGTGTTACGTTTGGCATTTTACCTATGGGCAGTGGCAATGGATTGGCCTTTTGCGTAGGCATTCCAAAAAATGTATCCAAAGCGTTAGATATCATTTTAAAAGGAGGATATGGTTACGTAGACGCATTCAGGATAAATGACAAATTTAGTTGCATGCTCAGTGGCCTTGGTTTTGATGCGCAGGTAGCACACGAATTTGCTACCAAAGGTTCCAGAGGATTAATGACCTATACCCAACAAAGTCTGATACAATATTTTAAAGCCAATCCATATTTATTTGAAATAGTTTTAGAGAATTTCTCTTTTTACAGCGATGCTTTCTTTATCAGCATTGCAAATGGCAATCAGTTTGGCAATCATTTTACCATAGCTCCGGAAGCAAACCTTGACGACGGCTTATTGGATATTGTAATTGTACAAAAAATGCACAAAGCAAAGTTGCCTTTTGCCATTCTCAGACAAATCAGAGGCAACAATAAGCTGCAGCAGTTGGTGGAAGATATGTCCAGGAAAAATATTCTCTATTTTCAAACGCCAACGCTCACTATTCGCAATCTGAAACATGCGCCTTTTCATATTGATGGCGAGCCCGCAAAAAGTGAAGAAGAGTACAAGGTTACAATGATCAGAAGATGCTTCAAATTGTACCAACCCATTTACAAGGATAGTACTGAAACAATGAATTAGTAGTTAAAAACAATTCATGACATTAATCAAAAAAAACTTGTCAAGTTTAGTGCATTTACGCCCATGGAAACCCGAGGATGCCGGCGCACTTGCCGCCATTTGCAACTCCAGAAAGATATGGTTAAAAGTACGAGACAATTTTCCACACCCTTATACTGTAGCCAATGCTGTATCGTGGATAGCCTTCAACAAAGACAAACAACCGATCGACAATTTTGCCATTATCTATAATTTCCAACTGGCTGGTAGTATTGGGATCATTACCAAAGATGATATTTATAGAAAGAGTATCGAGATTGGTTATTTTATTGGGGAACATTTTTGGGGTAAAGGAATTGCAACCGAAGCTGTTGGACAATTACTCCAATATATTTCAAGCCACTTTGATGTAATAAGAATCTACGCTGAAGTATTTGATAACAATAAAGCTTCCATGCGGGTTTTAGAAAAAAATGGTTTTCACCTTGAAAGTATCCGGAAGAAAGCTGTCATAAAAAACAATGTGGTTCAAGACGATTATGTTTGGGTAAAGCTGGTGTGAAAATAAATGAAACTCGATGTATGATAAAAAGCGAAAGAAATTTAATGGATTGAAATCAATCGGATAAAATGGTTCTTTCAAAAGAGTTCTTTGTAACTTGCGGCTATGCCTTTCAAACTTGAATCATCCTATCAGCCCGCAGGTGACCAACCATCAGCCATCCACCAATTAACAGAAGGCATATTGCAAGGCGAAAGATTTCAGACATTGCTTGGGGTAACGGGTAGCGGTAAGACTTTTACCATGGCCAATGTGATACAGAATGTACAAAAACCCACCCTTGTACTTACACACAACAAAACGCTTGTAGCTCAACTGTATGGCGAATTCAAACAGTTTTTTCCAGAAAATGCTGTAGGCTATTTCGTTAGCTACTATGACTATTACCAACCCGAGGCTTACATGCCAGTAAGTGATACCTACATAGAAAAGGACCTCAGCATTAATGAAGAACTTGATAAGTTACGATTGCAAGCAACCGCTCAACTTTTGACAGGCAGGCGTGATATTATTGTGGTGGCTTCTGTTAGTTGCATTTATGGTATGGGAAATCCGACAGAATTCGAAAACGGAATAGTTAGAATAAAAGAAGGGCAGGTCATATCAAGGCAAGGATTTTTGCACGGATTAGTAAACGCATTATACAATCGTAGTCAAGGAGAATTTGGAAGAGGTACTTTTAGAGTAAAAGGAGATACCGTAGATATTAACCTCCCCTACATGGATTATGGCTACAGGATTACTTTTTTCGGCGATGAAATAGAAAGTATTGAAACCCTGGAACTGTCCTCTGGAAAACGTATTAGCAAATTGCCAGATGCTGCTATTTTTCCGGCAAATCTTTACTTAGCACCTAAAGATCAAATGCAGAAAGTGCTGTACGACATACAGGACGAAATGAGTGCACAAGTGGAGTATTTTAAAAGCACCGGAAAATACATAGAAGCGCAAAGACTTAGCGAAAGAGTAAATTATGATTTGGAAATGATCCGGGAATTGGGCTATTGTAATGGAGTTGAAAATTATTCCCGTTTTTTTGACCAACGAAAGCCTGGCACCAGGCCATTCTGTTTGTTAGATTATTTTCCCAAAGACTATCTGTGCATGATAGATGAAAGCCACCAAACAATACCGCAGGTAGCAGGAATGTATGGCGGTGACCGAAGCAGAAAAATGGTATTGGTTGATTATGGTTTCAGGCTGCCAAGCGCATTGGATAACCGACCGCTCAATTTTCATGAATTCGAAAACTTACTGAACCAGATAGTGTTCGTAAGTGCTACCCCAAGCGATTATGAACTGGAACAAACCGGTGGTGTGGTAATAGAACAAGTTGTACGCCCAACAGGATTGCTGGATCCCCCAATAGAAATACGACCAAGTATAAACCAAATAGATGACCTGCTGGATGAAATAGATAAGCGGGTAGTAAAAGGTGATCGGGTATTGGTGACAACACTTACCAAACGCATGGCCGAAGAGATGGACAAATACCTGGCTCGCATAAACATCAAAAGCAAGTACATCCACAGCGAAGTGGATACACTGGAACGGATAGAAATACTCCGTCAACTAAGGCTTGGCGAAATAGATGTATTGGTTGGCGTAAACTTATTAAGAGAAGGGTTGGACCTTCCTGAAGTATCACTGGTAGCAATATTGGACGCTGATAAGGAAGGTTTTTTAAGAAATGAAAGAAGCCTGACACAGACTGCAGGTCGGGCTGCAAGAAACGTAGATGGTCTTGTTATTTTTTATGCTGACAAGACAACAGAAAGCATGCAGCGAACAATTGACGAAACAAGCCGCCGACGTGAAAAACAAATCGCTTACAACATTGCGCATAGAATTACTCCGCAAACCATAATTAAAAGCATAGAACAGATCATGAAACAGACTTCAGTGCTGGATATTAAAGGTGAATCGGGAGGTAGCTATGGAAATAAAGAAGGTAGTGAGACAAATACCATGGCAGCCGAAAGCGAAATAAGTTACAAAACCATTCCTCAAATGGAAAAAGCAATCACTCAGGTAAAAAAGCAAATGGAAAAAGCAGCCCGAGATCTGGACTTTATTGAAGCTGCACGAATGAGGGATGAAATGTTTAAAATGCAAAAGGATTTAGAGGGCATGAAGCAATAAATGTTTATTCTGATTTGCGTCATAGCGCAATTCAAAATGGTTACAATTGGAAAAAATGACCCTAAAAAAACAACACTTCCATTTAATACTTTCCATTGCCATCGTTATTCCTGTAGCAATTACTTATGGGATAATGCCTAACGGAATCATGCAGGATATTCTTGACTTCAAGGTAGAGGCTATCAATCTAGCAAATATATTTAGGGCAATCATGGGATTGTACCTTGCTATGGCTACATTTTGGATAATTGGTATTTTATATCCAACCTATTGGAAAGCTGCCACATTGGTGAATATTCTTTTTATGGGTGGCCTTGCCTTTGGCAGAATAATCAGCTTGATTTTAGACGGGCAACCTTCCATTATTTTTAGTGTAGGCGTGGTTGGCGAATTAATATTAGCAGGTTGGGGTATTTATAATTTGAAAAAGTTTAAATAGTTCATATTTCTTTTGGAAAAAAGAAAAAAATGTTTCATTATACATTATTAATTTATAAACCCGAAGCTATTCATAAATTATTAATGTATTTACCAATTATTCAAAGGATAAAATAAACCTAGCCTTGCTTTTGATAATCAGCTAGATGCCAGATTATAATTACTTTGAAATAATCTTAAATATTTATTTGGTATATAAAGGAATTATATTAAATTTACTATACCAATTCTATTTTATTAAATTCATTAAAACTAATCTGCATGTTTACGTCTATCTTCCCCCTCCTGCAAATCGATGAGGCCCGATTAAAAGCGTTGGAAAACGTTCAAGTTGTCTCTGTTATCTGTGAGTTGACAATTTCGCTTTGGATATTAAAAATTTGGGTGATCAAATATGAAACCATCGTTGAAGATTTCCGATCGTTTAAATTACCTGATTGGATGAGAAATGCTGTTGGCATAACGAAAGGAATTCTATGCTTATTCCTATTATCCGGCATTTGGATTAATCAGTTTGCCATTGCAGGATCTGTGTCTATTGGCATATTAATGATTGGTGCCATTGCAGCACATTATTATGCCGAACATACCATGAAAAAAACGTTGGAAGCAGTTTTCGTTTTTTTTCTTTGCGTTGTGGTTGCATTCCTCAATTGGAAATATAAGTTTCAGGCTTATTTTTAGTAAATAACGCAGCATCCTTAAATAAAACTTGTGATCTCTTCACAAGGAATATCCTTAGTGAAATAAGCATCCAATATTCCATCGGATTCTGCCTGCTTTAGTAAAATATCACCTCGCATGGTGAGCATCATAATGGGTATGTGGCAATTGTATTCTTTTTCAATTGTTCGTATCGCCTTTGCAAATTCAAGTCCATTGTCACCCGGATGATTATAGTCGGTAATAATGCAGTCTATTTTTTTATTAATAACCAGGCAATGTTGTACATTTTCCAAAGCAGATGCGTTGTCAGAAAATGATTCTATATGAAGGTAGGAAAATACTGCCGTTAGACATTTTTTTAATCCTTTTCTGAAAAGAGTGTGATCATCTAAATGAATAATGTGCATGGATTATTTTCCGATTAAGATTTTTAATAAACGGAATTATTGATATAAAATTGATCAAAAAATTGTTGTGGCTTTAAATGTTATATGAAACCTACTTCCCCTTCCTTTCATCCTTCCAAACCACCCTTATCAATTTCGCATTCTGATTAAAGTCGGGGCAGCGGCCATCGCCTTTTCCTGTAAAACCTCCTGCCGGGGCGCAGATATAATCGCAATTGGCATTGTACACCTCATAAAACATATCGCAACAGCCAAGCGAAAAACCATATACCTTTTCGCCATTGTAGTCATATTCATCTACTTGTGCCGGTGGGTTCAGCACGGGCAATTGCTTCAGGCTGTCTATGCGGTGTTGTATGCATGGTGGGGTGTAATAAACTACTGTCACGCCTTTGTTTTCGGTATCTATAAAGGTTTTTTCTACCGAACCGTTGGGTGGCGTTTTGCTATGGCAGGCGAGTATGGCAGTTGCCACTATCAGGTATAAAGCAATGTATTTCATACTATAAATGTAACACAAGAAAGCGGCACATCCGTTCTAATGAGCATTTATCATCTTTTTTCAGGCTTTAATCAATCATTTACATCGGCACTTTCATTTTCTTTATACTTTCGCCAACAAATAAATAATCTTATATGTTCGGAATTATTCGTCGTGCAGCTTATTCATTATTTGCTGTGCTGTTTGTGTTTCAGTTTAGCTATGCGCAAGAACTGAATTTGAAGGATAAAATTCCCTTCGACCCCAAAGTGAAAAAAGGTACGTTGCCCAATGGCCTTCGCTATTTTATAAGGCAAAACAAAAAGCCGGAACAAAAAGTAGAACTGCGCCTGGTCATCAATGCCGGTTCTATTTTGGAAGATGATGATCAGCAAGGGATTGCTCACTTCAACGAGCACATGGCATTTAACGGAACCACCAATTTTAAGAAAAACGAAATCGTTTCGTTTTTACAAGACATTGGCGTTGGTTTTGGAAACGATCTGAACGCCTATACCAGTTTTGATGAAACTGTTTATATGCTTCCTATTCCTACAGATAAACCCGGCAACATCGAAAAAGGTTTTCGTGTGTTAGAAGATTGGGCACACAATGTAACGTACTATGCAGACGACATCAAAGGCGAAAGACCGATTGTACTAGAAGAAAGCCGCAATGGCAAAGGTGCCGAAGACAGAATGTTCAGAAAAATTTATCCTAAACTTTTGGCAGGTTCTAAATATGCAGACCGGTTGCCAATAGGAAAAGACAGCATTATACTAAACGCTAGTCCGGACGCCATTAAAAGATTTTATAAAGATTGGTACAGACCCAATTTGATGGCGGTTATTGTTGTTGGTGATATTGATCCTGCGCAGGCAGAACAATACATTGTGAAGCATTTTTCCGGGCTAACCAATCCAACCAATGAGCGTAAAAGAGTGTATGCAGAAGTAAAACCTTATGACCAATCTTCAGCAGTTATTGTAACTGATAAGGAAGCCACTAGCTATTCTGCGGCTATCAATTGGCCCGTATTTGTGAAGACACCAACAACTACCATTGGCGACTACCGAGATGATGTAATAAAAGACATGTACACTAGTTTGCTTAATCAACGCTTGCAAGAATTGACGCAACAGGAAAATCCGCCTTTCAACTATGCCGGTGCCGGTTTTGGTTCTTTTGCCCGTGGCTTCGAAGGGTTTGAAGCATTTGCCGGCTTGGGAAGCGGAGACGTAAGCAAAGCAGTAGATGCAGTGACGGTAGAAATTGAAAAAGTAAACCGTTTTGGTTTTACTAAAGACGAACTTGAAAGAATAAAGAAAAGCACCCTTGCATCTTACGAACGTTCTTACAACAACAGAGAAAAAACGCAATCTGAAAGTTTTGTTGGGGAATACCTTAGCTATTTTCTGACAGGTGAGCCTAGCCCGGGAATAGATACAGAATACGATTACATTAAGGCTATGTTGCCTACCATTACACTTGAAGAAGTAAATGCCGTAGCCAACAGCTTTAAAAATGCAACGGCTAAGTTTGCCTATGTTACCGGGCCTGATGCCGGTGAAGTAAAATTGCCAACGGAAGAATCGTTAATAGCTGCATTGGATAAATCTAAATCAGAAATAAAAAAGTATGAGGAAAAAGTAATAGCTACAGCATTGCTGACCACTCAGCCAAAATCCGGAAAAATAGTATCTAAAAAAACGGATGCTGTTTTGGGTACTACTGAATTGAAGTTAAGCAATGGCGTAACCGTTACCCTTAAATCAACAGATTTCAACAACGATCAAATACTGATGGGCGCTACCCGGAAAGGTGGAAAAAATAACTATGGCATAGCTGACAAGTACAATGCAGAATATGCTACTGCTGTAGTTGGTGCTATGGGTATTGGGCAGTTTTCTCCAACTGATCTAAAGAAAGCGTTGGCCGGCAAAACGGCGAATGTATCACCTTCCTTCACTGCATTATCAGAAGGTGTGCGTGGCAGTTCTACAGTAAAAGACCTGGAAACAATGTTGCAGTTAAACTATCTGTATTTTACTTCGCCTAGAAAAGACACTTCGTTGTTTAAGTCTTTTGTTTCAAAAAACAAATCGCAGTTCATGATGATGATGGCTGATCCAACTACCTCCTTCATCGATACCATGTATAAAGTGCTGTACGGCGGCAATCCTTTGGCGCCTATCGCTATCCCTCGCAGTGAATATTATGACAAAATTAATCTAGATAGGGCGATGGCTATTTACAACGAAAGATTTAGCAATGCCAATGGAATGAACTTTGTTTTTGTGGGTAAGTTTACAGACGAATCGATCATGCCTTTGATAGAAAAATACATTGCATCTCTACCTGCTGATACTACTAAGAAGTTTAAGATGGTGGATAACAAAGTAAGACCTGTAGCAGGATTAAAAAACATGACTCTCTATAAAGGTAAAGAGCAAAAAAGCATGATTCTTAGTTTGTACAATGGCGAAGTTCCTTACAGCGAAGCAATGGATATGAAATTAAATGCATTGAGTGAAGTGCTGAATATATTGGTGATAGAAGAGCTTCGCGAAAAAGTACAAGGCATTTATGGTGGTGGTACTTTCGGTAGTTTGAGTAAGTATCCTTATGAAGGTTATTCCTTTGTATTGCAGTTGCCATGCGGCCCTGAAAAAGTAGATACCTTGCTAACGACCGCTAAAAAGGAATTTAAAGAGATGTTTACCAATGGTCCAAAGGATAGCTATTTGACCAAAGTAAAAGCGCAGTGGCTTGAAGACAATAAAACGTCTATGAAAGAAAATGGAACATGGCTTAGCCAATTGCTCGAATACAAAATGCAAGGTGGCAACCCTGATCGTTTCATTAACTATGAAAAGTATGTAAATGCATTAACGACCAAAGATGTTCAGGATGCAGCAAAGATTGTTTTTGGCAACAAGAATGAATTGACTGCAGTATTAATGCCAGAAGACAAGAAGAAATAATGATAGGTAGCTTACCCAAATATTAAATAGTTTGGTAAGAAAAAAATATTAATAAGAAGCCCCGCGAATAATTCGTGGGGCTTTTATTTTACGGTAGAATTGTAGGGTTCGTTAACGTCTCAATGAAAGCAATGACCTTATTCTGCAGTTACCAGCTTGGGCAATGCAATATCCCGCTTCATCATATTGTCTCTGTTAGCAAGATTCCAAGTTGTGTAATAAACTAGTTTTACTCTTTTGGACATCAATTCAAAATTGATTTTGTCAACCGTATCTGTTGGTTTATGATAATCGAAGTGCGTACCATTGAAATAGAAAATACACGGCACTCCGTTTTTTGCAAAATTATAATGATCGGAGCGATAGTAAAACCTGTTAGGATCAGTGGGATCATTGTATCTTCTATCAAGCTGCAGGTTAATGTATTTTTTGTTTATCGAATCTGTCAATGGCTTCAAATCTGAACTTAGTTTATCATCCCCAATTATAAAAAGATAATTCAGCGAATCTCCTTTGTACTTGGGATCAACTCTGCCCACCATATCTATGTTTAAATTGGCAGATGTTTTTGCCAATGGAAAACTTGGGAATGTTGTAAAAAAATCGGATCCGATCAGCCCTTTTTCTTCGCCAGAGAAGAGTAAAAAAACAATGCTTCTTCTTGGAGCAAATCCTTCAGCTTTGGCTTTAGAAAAAGCTTCAGCCAGTTGTATAACTGCTGTTGTTCCGGACCCATCATCATCTGCCCCATAATAGATATCCTTGCCCCTTACGCCCAAATGGTCATAGTGTGCAGTGATTACCACATATTCATCTTTCTTATCCGTACCTGGCAAAATACCCAACACATTGCTGCTTTGCAACATAAGGGTTCTTTTGTTTACAGTCAATTGTAGGTTAGTGTTATAATCACCGGTTGGAATGATACTAAGATTTTGCAACAGATTGTTAGGATCCATATTGAGTATGGCATGACCCAAAGCAGAGGAAACAGTAATCAAAGAAACCGCAGCTGTAACAGATTTCTTTAGGCTCATTCTGCTCTGCTTTATGTCTGAAGATTTCTTTGGAAAGTCAGCGGAAACTACAATCACACCTTTGGCACCCAGAGATTTTGCCTTCTCAATTTTGGCCTTCATGGCAAATGGGCTTTTACTATCAGCCGGCTCTTCGGGTTCTGATGCAGTGCCTTCCATCAACATGACCCATTTTCCTTTTACATCTATTTCGGCATAATCGTTTCGGGTATCTGTAACCATTCCATAAGAAGCAAAGACCACTTGTTTTATATCCAATGTGCCATTTGCCGCTGTAGAAATGTTATAAGCATAGGCAGTATTAAGGTTTTGCTCGTAACCATTCACTTTCATTACAGCTTCAATGATGGTATCTTGAAAAATAGGAAATTGCATTTGATAACCTCCCGTTGTGCCGGGCACCAAGCCATATCTCAAAAACTGGCTTTCCAGAAAGGCTGCAGCCTTCCGCTGACCGGGAGAAGCAGTTTCTCTGCCTTGCATGTCAGCACTGGCAATAGCAGTCAATTTTTCCTTCATAGAAGAAGGTGTTATGATCTGAACATACTTGTCTATCGGATCAATGGTCATTTTTTGCTTCTGAGAAAAACCGGGTAACAAACCCAATGCCAAAACAGGTAATAATATTCTCTTCATTATTTAATCTTAACAGGCTATTTTATTTACTCTTCCCTGATGTCTTCCGCCTTCAAAGGCAGTATTGATAAATGCATCAACCATATCAAATGCCTGCTGCAAACTAATGAATCTTGCAGGAAGGCAAATCATATTTGCATCGTTGTGCTTTCTAGCTAGTTCGGCAATTTCTTTTTGCCAGCAAAGTGCCGCCCGGATTCCCTGGTGCTTGTTGGCGGTAATGGCTACACCATTGGCACTTCCGCAGATCAGTATGCCAAAGGTAGATTCGCCACTTTCTACATTGGCAGCAGTCGGATGTGCAAAATCGGGATAGTCAACAGAATCCGCCGAATAGGTGCCAAAATCCTGCACTTTATATCCTTTATCAGACAGGTATTTTGAAACGGCATTTTTATATTCATAACCGGCATGATCTGCACCTATGGCTATCGAAATTGATGGTGTAGTGTTTGTTGTCATTTTTTACTTTTTGTACTTCATGGGAGGCCGGAAAGTTACAGCAGAATTGGTAACAATGATTGTTAACTCCATTCTTCAGCGTCCTTTCGTTCCATTTCTTTGTATGCCTTTTTGGAAACAACAATGCTTAACTGGTACAGCAAAAACAATGGAATAAATACGAGCATTTGACTGGACCAATCCGGGCTTGGGGTTATCACTGCGGCCAAAACCAGAATGACGACGATGGCATATTTGCGGGTTGCCTTCAAAAATGCAGGAGTTATCAAGCCAATTTTGGTAAGTACAAATGACAAAACAGGGAGCTCAAAGGCGAGTCCGCAACCAATAATGATGTTTACCAGATTGTCAATGTAGTCGTTGAGTGTAGGCCTTGTTTCCAGAATTTTAGTAGTTCCAAGGTTGTAATTGACCAGAAAATTGAAGGTAAAAGGACCTAATAAGAAGTAGCCAAAAGCGGCGCCGCTTAAAAAAAACAAAGAGACAAAAAAGATACTCCCACGGGTGCTTTTTAGTTCGGTAGGTTTAAGGGCAGGCTTGATAAAGCGCCACAACTCCCAAAATACATAAGGGAAAGCAACAATAAATCCTCCGACAAATGCTATGGAAATGCTACTCATGAACTGACTGCTGAACTCAGTTGTTTGCATGGTAATGTGCATGGGAGGCATACACAGTGCATCGCCGAGGTGAAGCAGGTAGCTGAGTTTACAGAAGGCACGATAGCTAATAAAATCGTTTTGAAGCGGGCCGGTAATGATGTTGTCAAATATCCAATCAATATTAATGAAAATCACCACAGCTACCACCATAACGGCCAACAACGACCTTACGATGTGCCACCTTAATGCCTCCAGGTGGTCTATAAAAGTCATTTCTTCTTTGGGGTCCAGTTTATTCAATAATGCCATTCAATTTAAAGAATTGTAAACGCCGCAAAGTTAACAGCAAACACCATAGGTAGATGTGAATGATTTGCAACAATGGGGATTTTGCTAGAATAGAGGCTTTGAGGGGTGGAAAAACGAAAAAAAAGGTGGAGATTGACAAATTGGACATTTGAAAATTTCATTGCCGCCATACCAACAAGAACGGGTGAAAATGCGTGATTTGCACCTGTCCCGATGAAGGCGGATTGTAGGTGATAATGAAAGCAAAAGAAATATTGTAAATAAATATGGAATGTCGAGACTTGGGTATATTTTTGGGTTATGCCACATGAAATGACGGCCAGAACAAATAACGAACAGATTGAATTATGCTAATTTTTAAGGACATAAAATTTATTAAGTCACCGTTCGACAGTGAAGCGGAATTGGAACAAGTTATCGTTGACAATTAAGAGTATCTTTTCGGCCCGACTTCATTTTATCTACCAAAAGCGAAAATAAAAACGGCTGATGGTGTTGGGACAATTCCTTACGGTTTTGCAATCGACATCGGACAGAAAAAATGGTATTTAGTTGAAGCTGAATTAATGCATCTTGTTGTCTTTGGTCGATATGGGTGTAGGCAAAGAATTGTTCGTAAAATTATTGGAATATTACAAAACCATCGATGCAGAAGGGGCGACATTTTATTGGATCGAATACGATAAAGACGATGAATAAATACAATCCCCATATCCACAACCGCAGGTCAATCCGATTAAAAGGATACGATTATTCGCAGGCAGGGTTGTATTTTATTACCATTTGTTGTCAGGATAGTGCGTGTTTATTTGGGAAAATCGAAAACGGTGAAATGCAATTGAATGATGCGGGAAAAATGATTCAATTGGAATGGTTGAAATTGCCAAATCGATTTTCAAACATAGAATTACACGAATATGTGGTTATGCCCAACCATTTTCACGCCATTTTGGAAATCGTAGGGGCAACCCTTGTGGTTGCCCCCAATAATGATGGTGATGGATATAATAATGGTGGTGAAAATGATAATGGTGATGAAAATGATGATGGTGATGAAAACAAGAACAGGGCGACCACAAGGGTCGCCCCTACCAAAACCATTGGTGATATGATGGACGCATTTAAATCAATAACCACCGTTGAATATATCCGTGGGGTAAAAACATTGGGATGGCCGCGGTTTGATGGTAAAATTTGGCAACGTAATTACCACGAACACATCATTCGTAACGAACAATCCTATCAAACAATTTCGGATTACATCATAAACAATCCTGCAAAATGGACAGATGATAAATTTTATTTGTAATTAAATTCGCAGAAGAAATATTAGAAACCTAATCATGTCCCACGAAACCAATCGCATTGAATACAATCGAGAACTGACCAAAGGTTTCCGCCGCTGTTGCTGCTCATCACCAAAACCCTGCATAATGGGCAATTCTTGCAGGTGAAGAATAGTTGAGTATGCAATCGCATTTCATCCCAACCTTATGCGCTCAAAAATTGCAATACGGGTTCACCCCTTCCGTAGTGCGAATTATACAACCCGTTTGATGAATTGTATAACAACTACCTGAACAACGAACTGCAATTTTACATGTAGAAGTTTTTGGACAAATAAAAAAAGGAAACCAACTTTAAAAAATAACATTGCGACATGATGCCGGGTGGTCACAAGAATGCAAACGATGTTATAAATAAAAGTAGCTGCTCCAAATACCGATCCCGAAACAAAAGAATGATCAACTAAAAAATATCTGGCATAAGGATCAAACCACCCATTCCATATAAATACAAAAAGGCTATGCAGGCATGATTTTTACACTAAAAAATAAAACAAAATGAGCAATACTGAAAATTATTATTCCCAGGAAGCCATCCAAAAACTAAAAAGTTTGGTTGATGACACCATGGTTTGTCTTTTCTGTACCGATTTAAAAACAGACGATGGTGCTACCTGCAGACCTATGTCAGCAATAAAAGTTTGTGACCAAGGCAATATTTGGTTTTTTAGTGAAAAAGACAGTGAAAAAAATCAAGCTATTGCAAGAGATAAAAATGTACAGCTCTTTTTTTCGCATCCTGCAAAGGGTAGCTACTTAGTTGTAAATGGAGAGGCGGAAATAGTTTTAGATAAACAAAAAATAGAAGAACTATGGACAGCTGCGGCGAAAATATGGTTCAAAGAAGGTAAAGATGATCCTACTATTTCCATCATTAAAGTAAAGCCAACAAATGCCTACTATTGGGATACTGACGGTAACCGAATGATAAATTTCTTAAAAATGGTTGCATCTATAGTAACAGGAAAAAATTTAGTGACAGGCAATGAAGGTGCATTAAATGTTTAATCAATTTCAACCCCCTCTTTTTTATGGCATATATTAAAACGATAGCAACAACTGAGCATGACTCCATAAATATTTTTTACCAGGAGTATGGAGCAGGAAAACCGGTCATATTCATTCATGGATGGCCGCTTAATCATGAAATGTGGGAATACCAGTTAGCTGAACTACCAAAGCACAACCTCCGTTGCATTGCTTATGATAGAAGAGGGTTTGGCAAATCGGACCGATCATGGGAAGGTTACGATTATGATACCCTTGCAAGTGATCTTAATGATTTAATTACCGAATTAAATTTGACAGATGTAGTGCTTGTTGGATTTTCGATGGGTGGAGGAGAAATTGCCCGCTACATTGGAAAATATGAAAGTGATAAAATTTCAAAAATTATTTTTATCAGCTCTGTCACACCTTTTAGGCTCAAAACAGATGATAATCCGGATGGTACAGAAAAGGAAGTTTTTGACAAAACGATAGAAAAAATAAATGCCGATCGTCCTGCATTTCTTGTAGAATTTGGAAAAAAATTTTATGGAGCAGATGAATTGAAAACACCTGTTAGTGAAGCTATCTTAGAATGGAATCAAACCCTTTGCCTCATGAGTTCAGCCAAAGCAACTATAGACTGTGTTCGTTCATTTACGGAAACTGATTTTAGAGCGGACTTAAAAAATATTGCTAAGCCGGTATTAATTATTCATGGCGATGCTGATAAAACGGTTCCTATCGAGATCTCAGGAGATAAAACAGCAGAAATAATTTCACACGCCAAGTATATTATATACAAGGATGCACCTCATGGCTTATTCATCACCGAAAAGGAAAGACTCAATTCAGATTTACTGAATTTTATTAGCGAATAATACGCATTAATCATTATAACATAACATCTCTTAACAACAAAAAAAAGTAAAATGGAAAACGAAAAAACAATTGAAGTGCTAAACGCACTCATCACTATCAACAACGATAGGATAGAAGGTTATGAAACGGCATCAAAAGAAACTGAGGAGCAAGATTTAAAAATATTGTTTGCAGAGTTCAGCTCTACAAGTAGGCATTGTAAACAAGAATTGACTACTGAAGTTTTAAAATTGGGCGGCACACCAGCCGAAGGCACCATGGTATCAGGCAAATTCTTTAGGGTGTGGATGGATGTGAAAGCAGCACTGACAGGTAACGATCGAAAGGCAATTCTCAACTCATGCGAGTATGGTGAGGACATAGCAAAAGACACGTACAAAAAAGCATTGGCTAACGATTCGGAAAATCTAAGTACCGAACAACAAACAATGGTGAAAGCACAGCACACTTTACTTGTAGCCGATCACGACAAAGTAAAAGCTTTGAGAGATGAAGTAGTGGCAGTGTCATAAAACATCTGCTCTATGCAATAACCATCAAGATTTGTTTATGCAACGCACAAACAAAACGAATTTTACAAAATAAAGAAGATAGTACTGCTCAAAAAAAAGTAGCAATGGTAATGCATGCAATTAAAGTAGGGGAGTTACAAGCCGGAAAATAGAATATTATAATAACAAACCGAAAGAAAGGCATTGCCATTGCAATTTGTCAGACAGTAGTAATATAAAAATCTGAAAAATAAGCCATCATGTGGAAAGAAGAAAATAATCAATTGAAGTGCACTTTTGAGTTTGAGAATTTCGTAGAAGCTTTTGCTTTTATGACCAACGTAGCTTTTGTAGCAGAAAAAATGAACCATCATCCTAATTGGTCTAATGTTTATAACAAAGTAGATATCTCACTTTTTACACACGATGTCAATGATAGCATTACTGAAAAAGACATTAAACTTTCAAAGGAAATTAATAAGATTTTCGATAAAGAATAACTATGAGACATATATCCATTATTTCATCTAGTGTTAGGGAAGGACGTAAAAGCCATAACGTTGCGCTTTATTTTCAAAATTACCTTTTAGAAAATAAGTTGTGTACTACAGAGGTTATTGACTTAAAGGCGTTTAACTTTCCACTATTCGACAGCACACTAAAAACAATGAATGATCCCGCAGAAAACATACTGGATTTTGCTAAAAGAATAAAATCATCTGACGGGATTATCATGGTAACTCCTGAATACAACGGGGGTTATCCGGCAAGTTTAAAAAATGCAATTGATCTGCTGTATGAAGAATGGCAACATAAACCTATTGGCATAGCAACTGTTTCTTCTGGACCGTTTGGTGGCAGTCAGGCTTTGATAGCCCTTCAATTTACATTATGGAAAATAAAAGCTTGGACCATCCCAGCTATGTTTTCTGTACCAACTGTAGATAAAGCCTATGATGAAAAAGGTATTGCAAAAGATAAATCTACCTCAGACAAACTTGCAGAGGTTTTTATAAAAGAACTATTATGGTGTATAGAAGCAGATAAAGGACAGAAATAGTGAGCTGGCTTATAATAATTTCAACTTAAAGCACTAATAATTCATGCCCATTCAAACTACCAATCCTGCTACTAATGAAGTGTTAAAAACATTTGAGGAAATGACTGAAACTGCGGTTGATCAATCAATTGAAAAAGCAGCAGCAGCCTTTTCAACTTGGAAGAAGACAGATTACAAATCGAGGTCCGGACTTCTACACAAAGTCGCCGGTTTATTAAGAGAGAAAAAGAAAGATCTTGCCCAATTGATTACCCTTGAAATGGGAAAGTTGTTTGCTCAGGCTGAAGGTGAGATAAAACTAAGCGCAGAAATTTATGATTATTATGCTAGTAATGGCGAAGAATTTTTGTCTGATAAGATATTAAATTCGGTTAATGGACAGGCGTTTGTGCGGCATAGTCCGATTGGTGCATTATTAGGCGTACAGCCTTGGAATTTCCCTTTTTATCAGGTAGCCCGTTTTACAGCACCCAATATTATGGTAGGCAATACAATTCTTATCAAACACGCATCCACTGTTCCGCAATGTGCCATAGCCATTGAGGAAATATTTAAGGAAGCAGGTGCCCCAATTGGTCTTTACACAAATTTGTTAATATCTGGCAAAAGAGCTTCGGCTTTAGTGGCTGATAAAAGAATAAAAGGCGTATCGCTTACCGGCAGTGAGGTTGCCGGTGCAAGTATTGCTGCTCAAGCAGGTAAATACTTAAAAAAATCAGTTCTGGAATTAGGCGGAAGTGATGCGTTTATTGTATTAGAAGATGCAGATATTGACAAGGCCGTAGAATGGGCTGTTGTAGGCAGAATCAACAACAATGGGGAAAGCTGTATTGCATCAAAACGTTTTATTGCTGTTGAAAGCGTTGCTGATGAATTTTTAGAAAAATTTCAAAATAAACTAGCTTGCCTGGTTATTGGAGACCCAATGAATCCCGCAACACAGCTTGGCCCGTTGAGTAGTGAAGAAGCAGCTATAAAAATCGCAGACCAGGTAAAAAGGGCAGTTGATGGGGGTGCAAAACTTTTATTGGGTGGCAAAAGAATTGAGCAACCTGGTGCATATATGGAGGCAACTGTTATCACAAATTTGTTACCTGATAATCCAGTGTATTACGAAGAGTTTTTTGGGCCGGTGGCTGTTTTTTTTAAAGTTAAAAATGAACAAGAAGCCATTGATTTGGCCAATGATTCTCCTTTTGGCTTAGGTGGTTCTGTTTTTACTCAAGATATAGAAAGAGGCAAACGATTAGCCGACCAAATTGATACAGGAATGGTTTTTATTAATCATCCAACATGGACCCAGGCTGACTTACCTTTTGGCGGAACCAAAGGGTCTGGTTATGGAAGAGAACTTTCTGAATTAGGCATACATGAATTTGTAAATAAAAAGCTTATCAGAGTAAGCAAGTAAAGCTATTGATTTTAAATTTCGCTTTGAAAAAAGGTGTTAAAATAAAATATTGGCATTGAGCATCCCAATTATTTCTAACACACATTTGAACGTCTGATAGCAAAATTTTTATAAAATATGACTACCGCACAAATCGTACTATCCAGCAGACCTAAAGGAAAGCCTGTGTGGGATAATTTTGAAACAATAAATGTTGAACTTCCCGAAATTAAAGATGGAGAAATATTATTGGAAGCTATGTTTTTGTCTGTCGACCCCTACATGCGTGGCAGAATGAATGATGCAAAATCATACGCGCCGCCTTTTGAAATTGGAAAGCCAATTGCGGGTGGCGTAGTAGCTAAATTACTAAAAAGTGATGTATCCAGTTTTAAAGAAAATGATATTGTTACAGGTAACCTACCCTGGCAGCAGTACTGCATTGCGACAAAATCCGGATTATTAAAAATAGACACCTCAATAGCACCGGCAAGTTATTACCTGGGTATATTAGGTATGCCCGGTCTTACTTCCTATTTTGGTTTAATGCACATTGGCAAACCAAAAGCCGGCGAAGCAGTAGTGGTATCCGGCGCGGCCGGTGCGGTGGGTATTGTTGTTGGTCAAATAGCCAAACTGCAGGGTTGCCGTGTTGTTGGCATAGCAGGCAGCGATGACAAGGTGAAAATGCTGAAAGAAGAATTTGGCTATGATGAAGTCATCAATTATAAAACCTGTACCGATATAAAGAAAGCTATTGCGGATGCTTGCCCTAAAGGAGTAGATATCTATTACGATAATGTTGGTGGAGAAATTTCTGATGTAGTGATTAGTAATATTAATTTCCATGCAAGAATAGTATTGTGCGGGCAAATTTCTTTATACAATAGTACCGAAATACCAATGGGGCCAAGGGTGCAACCAATGCTGTTAACCAGAAGGGTATTAATGCAGGGCTTTATTATTGGCAATTACCAAAGCCAGTTTAAAGAAGGATTTAGTCATTTATCTAGTTGGCTTAAGGAAGGAAAATTAAAGTATAAAGAAACAATTGTAAAGGGCTTTGATAAACTACCTGCTGCATTGCTAGGTTTATTTGAAGGTGATAACATGGGAAAGATGATTGTAAAAGCATAAAAATTTAATCAAATAAAAAATAAAAAATGAAAATATTAATGGTGCTCACTTCGCACAGTGAGCTGGGAAACACAGGAAAAAAGACAGGTTTTTGGATAGAAGAGTTTGCTGCTCCTTATTATGTATTTCAAGACGCAGGTGCTACTATAACCATTGCTTCACCAAAAGGTGGGCAGCCTCCTATTGATCCATCTAGTGATACACCCGAAAATCAAACGCCTGCTACGATTCGGTTTAAAGCAGATAAACAATTGCAGAATATTTTATCTGCAACACAATTGCTTTCTACTGTTTCTGCCGATGATTATGATGCAGTATTTTATCCTGGCGGTCACGGACCATTATGGGATTTAACCAACGATTCCGATTCAATAAGTTTGATTGAGCATTTTTGGAATAGCAAAAAACCTATAGTAGCCGTTTGTCATGCACCTTCCGTTTTATTGAACGCTAATGATGAAGAAGATGAACCAATTGTTAAAGGAAAAAAAGTAACAGGATTTACCAATAGCGAAGAAGAAGCTGTACAACTAACGGAAGTCGTTCCCTTTCTATTGGAAAATGAATTAATAAGCAAGGGTGGTATATATTCCAAGAAAGAAAATTGGGCCTCTTATGTAGTAATAGACGACATGCTGATTACAGGCCAAAATCCTGCATCTTCTGAAGAAGCTGCCAAAGCGTTAATAAAGGTTTTGAAAAATTAACCCACATTGCAGCCCTTTATGCTGAAGAGTGCTTTAGATCAGGGGTTTCAAAAATTTTGGGTGGCGGTTTGTGT
>JANPHE010000063.1:0-10508 GCA_031424295.1 Segetibacter sp.
TAGTATAGATGCCAACGATAACAGGGCTTTGAGAATGGCTTTGCAAACACGTGAACAACACATACGTCGCGAAAAAGCAACTAGCAATATTTGTACAGCACAAGCTTTGCTTGCCAATATGGCTGCTATGTACGCTGTATATCATGTCCTGAAGGATTAAAGAATATTGCAAAAAGAATTAGTCTCCTTGCTTACACCTTAAGTTGTGAGTTAGAGGATATGGGATTTGAACAAAAGAATGAATATTTCTTCGATACAATTAAAGTTAAAACTGAGCACACTGAAGCCATTAGGGCTGCTGCTGAAGGTCGGGGAATTAATTTTAAATACTATGCCGACGGTTGTGTTGGAATAGCATTGGATGAAACAACTAGCCGGACAGACATTTTGGATATACTATATGTTTTTTCACACAGCCTTGGTAAATCTGAGGTTGGTGTGTCTTTTAACAATGAAGACACCATTTTTAATATTCCAAGCGAATTAACCAGGATGTCATCCTTTTTATTACACCCCGTTTTCAACACGCATCACAGCGAAAGTGAAATGATGCGCTATTTGAAATCATTAGAGAACAAGGATTTGAGTCTCATGCACTCAATGATTTCGCTTGGAAGTTGTACAATGAAGCTTAATGCAGCAACAGAGTTAATACCAGTAAGTTGGCCAGAGTTTTCATCCATTCATCCTTTTGCACCTGCTGACCAATGGGAGGGTTATAGTGACATCATTACTGAATTGGAAAAATGGCTAAGCAATATCACAGGATTTGCGGCAACCTCATTGCAGCCAAATAGTGGTGCACAAGGAGAATATGCCGGACTATTAGCTATAAGTGGTTATCACGAAAGCCGAAATGAAGGTCATAGAAATGTGATCCTCATTCCAATCTCTGCCCATGGAACTAATCCTGCAAGTGCAGTAATGGCAGGATTTAAAGTAGTCGTTACAAAATGCGATGACGAAGGCAATATAGACGTAGCAGATTTGGGTAGAAATGTTGAAAAATACAAAGATACACTTGCCGGTTTAATGGTCACTTATCCATCTACTCACGGTGTATTTGAAGAAAGCATAATGGAAATATGTGCTTTAATTCATGATAATGGGGGGCTGGTGTATATGGATGGGGCAAATATGAATGCACAGGTTGGATTAACTGCACCGGGCTTTATTGGTGCTGATGTATGCCATCTAAATCTTCATAAAACATTTGCCATTCCACATGGTGGTGGTGGTCCTGGGATGGGGCCAATTTGCGTAAATGAAAAACTTGCTCCCTTTTTGCCGGGTCATACAAACGCTGCAGGTAATAAAACAAAAGCAGTCTCTGCAGCTCCATTCGGCAGTGCAAGCATTTTACTTATTAGTTATGCATATATTAAAATGTTGGGTGCCGAAGGCTTGAAAAGGGCAACAGAATACGCAATTTTGAACGCTAATTACATGAAAGCCCGGCTTGAGGGTCACTACAAGTTACTTTATAGTGGCAAGAATAATACCTGTGCGCATGAATTTATAGTTGACCTCAGACCCTTTAAATCAATAGGTATTGAAGCCGAAGACATTGCCAAACGTTTAATGGACTTTGGTTTCCATGCCCCTACTTTGAGTTTCCCGGTTGCCGGTACCATTATGATTGAGCCTACAGAAAGCGAACCGAAAGATGAACTAGACCGCTTCTGTGATGCGCTTATCAAAATTCATGAAGAAATAATGGCTATAGAAAATGGCACTTCAGATAAAAATGACAACCTATTAAAAAATGCACCTCACAGTCTTGCAGTGATCACAGCGAATGAATGGAACCATGAGTATTCCAGAAGTGATGCGGCCTATCCATTGGATTATGTAAGACAAAATAAATTCTGGGCATCCATCAGTAGGGTTAACAATACATTTGGCGACAGAAACCTGATTTGTACATGTGAACCCATAGAATCCTATGAAGAAATGACAGTCAGCTAATTTTTATACCAATTAAACTATCATAAAAAAAGGTTGTCTGATTTTCAGCAACCTTTTTTTTAAACCGACATTCCACTACTTGAGAAGTTCTGTATACTACAACTAGTCAATGATATTACGAATAAGCTTCTTTATTATTTTTATTTTCTTGACTTTTATTGGTTTCAGTCAATACTATAAAGTAAATGGGCAACTACTAAATAGCAAAACCAATTCCCCACTTAAAGGAGCAACTATAAAAGTTCGCAGTATTACGGATTCAACTACTCTTACCAATGGGATAAGCGATTCTCTAGGTCGTTTTTCAATTGATAATCTAAAGCCAGATTCTTTTCAATTGGTTATTTCATATATTGGGCTAGCCACCATAAACAAAAGTGTTTTTGTAAGCAATGAGTCTGTTGATGTAGGAACCCTATTTTTGGTTCCATCCTCCAATGTATTAGCAGAAGTCATAGTCAAAGCTAATGCACCCATGGCAACATTGATTGGCGATACTATTCAGTTTAATGCTAGCCAATTCAAAGTGAATCCAGATGCATCTGCGGAAGATTTGGTCAAGAAAATGCCAGGTATTACAGTTGAAAATGGAACGGTGAAAGCTCAGGGCGAAAACGTGCAACGGGTAACCATTGATGGCAGAGATTTATTTGGTGACGATGCTACTGCCGCTTTGAGAAATTTACCTGCTGAAATTATAGATAAAATCCAAGTCTTTGACCGATTGAGTGACCAGGCACAGTTCACAGGTTTTGATGATGGAAGTAGTCAAAAAGGGATTAACATCATTACCAAAGCCAATATGAGAAATGGTCAGTTTGGAAGAGTATTTGCCGGTTATGGCACTGACGACAGGTATTCAGCCGGAGGAAATTCTACCATGCTAAAGGACAATAGGAAAATCTCAATCGTAGGCAATTTCAACAACATCAATCAACAAAACTTTGCAACTCAGGATTTATTAGGGGTAACCACAAGTAGTAATCAACGAGGCGGAGGAAGGCAAAGAGGTGGAGGACGAGGCGGAAGTTCGGGCTCTAGTCAAGGTGGAGGAAATACAACTAACTTTCTTGTTGGCCAACAAACAGGCATTAGTAAAACAAATGCTTTAGGAATCAATTATGCTGATGATCTGGGAAAGTCTGTAAAGTTATCTGGCAGTTACTTCTTCAACAATACTGAAAATACTACAAACGAAGAAGTCAACAGACAATACTTTCTTAAAGGAATTCCCGGATTTTATCAATTAAATAATTTAAACAGTAGCAATGTCAATCATAGGATTAACCTCCGTGTGGAGTACAAAATTGATTCTTTCAATCAAATTATCATCACTCCTGCTGTGAGTTTTCAAAAAAACAACTCCAATAAAAATATCGGTACTTCCTTTTTTTCACCTACAAGCTTAACAGATATCAGTAGTACAAAGAATTTAATTTCAAGTGATAGAAATGGGAATAATCTTAACAACACTATACTATTAAGGCATTCTTTTCCAAAAAGAGGCAGAACCTTTTCTGTTAGTATAAATACTTCATCCAATTACAAAACAGGCGATGTTTTTACAGATGTATTTGATACCACTTTTAACGGAACTTCTTTTATAGACAGTAATTCTCTAAGGTTTACTGACCAGCAAACAAAAGGATTTCAAATATCCGGCAACCTGATTTACACTGAGCCTGTAGGTAAGAATGGACAGCTTCAAATGAATTACAATCCAACTTATTCTATTAGCAAAGCTGACCAAGAGGCATTTGAATTTGAAAAGTTGACAAACAAGTACACCATATTCAACTCCAATTTATCAAGTAGGTTTGACAATACTTTTAATGCTCAAAATGCCGGCATTTCTTATCGCTATGGATACAAAGAAAACCAACTGGCTTTTGGAGCAAATTACCAGTATTCAACACTATTCAGCGATCAGCAATTTCCAAGGCAATTGGTAGTAGATAAATCTTTCAGCAATATTCTGCCAAATGCCATGGCAAGGTTAAAACTATCAGCCCGAAGCAATATAAGAATTAACTACAGAGCAAATACCAATCAACCTTCAATTACTCAATTACAAGATGTATATGACATCACCAATGTACCTTTTGTAACTGCAGGAAACCCACAACTTGAGCAACAATATTTGCATGTTATCAGCACGGGATATACCTATTCTAATACGCAAAAGAATATCTTATTTGTTGGTAATTTATTTGTTCAAACTGCAAGTAATTATATCACCAACGCTACATTTGTTCCTAATATGGATTCTGTCATTGGGCAAAATATCATTTTAAAATCGGGTCAACAATTAACGAAGCCTGTCAATCTTGATGGATATGTAAGTATCCGGTCTTTTCTTAGCCTTGCCTTTCCATTAAAATTATTCAAATCAAATATCAACTTCAATGGCGGTGTTACCATTAGTAAATTACCGGGTATTATTAATAGCATTACAAATACATCAACCAATACAACCTATTCCTCTGGAGTTGTCATTGCCAGTAACATAAGCCAATACGTTGATTTCAACATCAGTTATTCGGCCAATTTCAATAATGTAACCAACAATACTCAACCGGATTTAAAAAATAAGTATTTTTCCCATGTAGCAGGCTTGCAAATGAATTTACTTAATAAAACCGGGTGGTTATTGCAAAGTGAAATCAATAATCAATTGTATAAGGGTTTATCGGAAGGTTTCAATCAAAGCTATTTCCTGCTAAATATGGGCATCGGTAAAAAGTTCCTCAAAAACCAAAAAGGAGAAATAAAAGTCAGTGTATTTGACCTGCTTAAGCAAAACCAGAGTATTAACAGGAACGTATCCGAAAATTACGTTGAAGACATACAAAACGTAGTATTAAGCAGATTTTTCATGCTAACGTTTACCTATAATTTAAAAACTTTTGGAACGCCAACCAATAAAACGAACAATCGTGGAAACGGGAACAATAACTCAAGGAATTTTCAAACCAGAGATTAATTAAATAATCGCTTTTAGTTTTTCTTTTATTCCCCCCGCCCATTCAGACTTTAATATGGACAGTACAATCGAATCCCGCCTCCCCCCTGCAGCCTTGGGTACATTGCTCCTCAATACGCCTTCTATGGTGCAGCCAATACTTTTCATGGCAGCAATGCTTCTTTTGTTTTCATTGTCAGCCCTAAACTCCACTCTTTCCATTTGGCAATGTTCAAATGCAAATTCCAATAGTAAAAATTTGCAATTTTTATTTAGCCCGGTACCTTGAAAATCTTTGCCGTACCAGGTAAAGCCCAATTGTAAGGTTTTATTAGCCTGTTGAATATCGTAAAACCTTGTACTACCAGCATAAGCATTCGCTACCCTATCAAATACGACAAAAGGGTATTCCTTTTTCTGCAATCTATTCGTTATGGCTAGTTCAATGTAGTGTTGAAGATTATCTTGTCCAGCTGCAGATATCAATGCGTATTTCCAAAGTTCAGGTTCATTTAAACTAAATTTTATCAGGTTATCATAATCAGCCAATTGTAGGGGGCGTAAAAGAACACGTTTATTTTTTAATTTATAGTCTGATCCGAAATCTAATATCTCTTTCATAATTGTGTAAAGCATTACTGCTTTGTTTTAACTTTATATTGCTTAAAAATAAGGATATTGCACCCTAAATTTTAATTTAATTATGTGTGGAATTGTTGGTTATACCGGACCTCGTGAAGCATACCCAGTTATACTTAAAGGATTAAAACGATTAGAGTACAGAGGCTATGATAGTTCTGGAGTGGCTTTGGTAAACACTTCTTTAAAAGTTTATAAGAAGAAAGGAAAAGTTCAGGAACTTGAAGAATCGGTTGTTGGCAAAGACATGCATGCACATACAGGCATTGGACATACCAGATGGGCTACACATGGTGAACCAAGCGATAGAAATGCCCATCCGCATACGAGTGCAAGTGGAGATATAGCTATGATTCACAATGGCATTATTGAAAATTATGCATCTATCAAACAGGAATTGCTCAATAAAGGCTATTCATTTAATAGTGATACCGATACGGAAGTCCTGCTCAACTTTATTGAAGATATTAAGAAGAACAATAACTGTACATTAGAGGAAGCGCTTAGAATAGCATTAAAAAGAGTGGTAGGTGCGTATTGCATTTTATTGGTTGATAAAGACCATCCCGATACTATTATTGCGGCCCGCAAAGGAAGCCCATTGGTAATTGGCATTGGCAAAGGCGAACATTTTTTAGCATCTGACGCCTCCCCTATTATTGAATACACAAAAGAAGTAGTTTATGTAAACGACTATGAAATTGCGATCATAAAGCCAGATGAGCTGATATTGAAAAACCTTGGCAATGAGAAACAAACACCTTTTATTCAAGAGTTAGATATGGAGTTGGCAGCATTAGAAAAAGGTGGCTACGAACATTTCATGCTCAAAGAAATCAACGAGCAACCAGAAACCGTGTTTGACTGTTTGAGAGGTCGTCTTCATGTTGGTGCAGGTAGTATTACGATGAGCGGCGTGGACAATCATTTAGATGCATTGGTAAATGCTCCAAGAATTATTATGGTAGCATGTGGCACAAGCTGGCATGCCGGATTGATAGCTGAGTATCTTTTTGAAAACATTTGTCGGATACCAGTAGAAGTGGAATATGCAAGTGAGTTCAGGTATAGAAACCCGGTAATTAACAAAGGCGATGTGATTATAGCCATTTCTCAAAGTGGCGAAACTGCTGATACCATAGTAGCATTAGAAAATGCAAAAGAGCATGGCGCTTTTATTTTTGGGGTGGTCAATGCCGTAGGTAGTTCAATTGCAAGGTTGAGCAATGCAGGTGCTTATACCCATGCCGGACCAGAAATAGGCGTTGCAAGTACCAAAGCATTTACTGGTCAATTGGCAGTATTGGCTATGATGGCAATTAGAATTGGATATGCAAAAGGAACGATTGATGACAAAAGATACACAGCTCTTTTAAATGAACTTTGGAGTATTCCGGAGAAAATAAAAGAAATTCTTCAGGACACTTCTAATATTCAAAGAATTGCCAACAAATACAAAGATGCTGAGGACTTTCTTTACCTGGGGAGAGGTTATAATTTTCCGGTAGCGTTAGAAGGCGCCTTAAAGTTGAAAGAAATATCTTATATACATGCTGAAGGCTACCCTGCTGCAGAAATGAAACATGGTCCGATAGCTTTGGTTGATAATACATTGCCGGTTCTTTTTATTGCAACAAAAGATAAATACTATGAAAAGATTGTATCTAATGTGCAAGAAATAAAAGCTAGAAAAGGAAGAGTAATAGCAGTAACCACAGTAGGTGATAATATCATTCCAGAAATGGCAGAAGATGTAATGTTTGTCCCCGATGCAGATGAGGCATTGGCACCCTTGCTGAGTGTAATACCGCTCCAGTTATTAAGTTATTACATTGGAATAGCTAAAGGTTTGGATGTTGACAAACCACGAAATCTGGCAAAATCTGTAACTGTAGAATAATTTAGAAAAAACCGATTGTGCAAATCGGTTTTTTTGTCTGTACATTTATTTCTTTTTTTATGTCCAGTCCAACTAATAATATACTTAAGAAACAGTTGAGCACACTTGGCTATGGCTTTGTTGCTCCGGAATACATTCCTGAAGGTAAGGATGAATATTACCTTCGAAATATTGACAACAAGTATGCAGCTAGTTACCGGCAGTTATCGGCATATGAAATAGAAGTGATGGTAAGAAACCGCAACACGGCAGAAAACTGGAGCAAAATCTTGGTGTCAGACGCATTTAATCCGGAGCTAGTCAAAAATTGCAAATTTTTTGGGCTTGTCCGCATTGGAAAGCTAGAGCCTTATTATCTTGAATTCAGTGACTTAAAAGCACCCGTTGGGCTCTATAACTCAACCATAATCAGCAGCGATTTCGGAGACAATGTTGTGATAGATAATGTCAATTTTTTATCCAATTATATTATTGGAAATGAAGTCATCATTACAAACGTAAATGAACTGGTAACCAGTAACTACGCCAAGTTTGGTAATGGAATATTGAAAGAAGGAGAAGATGAAAGCAGGCGTATATGGCTTGAGCTTTGCAACGAAAATGGCGGTAGAAAAATTATTCCATTCGACGGCATGACAACAGGTGATGCCTATTTATGGACCCGGTTTAGAGATGATCATGTTTTGTTAGACAAATTCAAAGAATTTACTGAAGCTATCTTTGATAAACGGAGAGGCTATTATGGCATGATTGGAGACAGGACCATTATAAAAAACTGTAAGATCATCAAGGACGTTTGGATAGGACAAGACGCCTACTTAAAAGGTGCCAACAAGCTAAAAAATCTCACAATCAACTCTGGTCCCGAAGGGAAATCACAAATAGGGGAAGGTTGCGAAATGGTGAATGGAATTATGGATTATGGTTGTCGGGCATTTTATGGGGTAAAGGCTGTCCGCTTTATTATGGGATCTCATTCTCAACTAAAGTATGGGGCTAGACTAATAAATTCTTATTTAGGTAATAATTCTACTATTTCATGTTGTGAAGTGCTGAACTCCTTAATTTTTCCGGCACATGAACAACACCACAACAACTCTTTCCTTTGTGCTTCTACCGTTTTTGGACAAAGTAATATTGCTGCAGGTGCTACTATAGGCTCCAATCATAATAGCCGAAGTGCTGATGGTGAAATCATAGCGGGAAGGGGCTTTTGGCCTGGCTTATGTGTAAGTCTGAAACACAATTCAAAATTTGCGAGCTTTACGATGCTTGCTAAAGGGGACTTTCCTGCTGAATTAAATATTCCTATCCCTTTTTCCTTAGTAAGTAATGATGTTTCCAATGATCGGTTGGTAGTGATGCCCGGCTACTGGTTTTTGTACAACATGTATGCGCTTGAAAGAAATGCCTGGAAATACATTGACCGGGATAGACGCAAAATAAAAGCTCACCATTTAGAATATGAGTATCTGGCCCCTGATAGCATCAACGAAATTGTCGATAGCATTGGCTTCTTGCAATCTTTTACAGGATCAGCATGGTACAGAAAATTTGGAGGAGGAGTCGTTGGTACTTCCAATGAGCTAAGAGAAAAAGGCAAGTCATTGCTGGAAAATAATAGTCCGGAAATTAATGAATTAGAAATATTAGGGGAAGGATTTGAAAATACAAAGAGAAAGGCAGTATTAATTAAAGTAGTTGAGTCTTACCTTTTGTTTAAAGAATTAGTAGCATACTATTTTGTCAACCAAATTATCAAATCCATCAACCCGGAAGATTTTGAATTTGAAAAATTTATTCGCTCACTTAAATCTGGTAACCCAATAAATATTTGGATAAATGTAGGTGGACAATTAATGCCCCGCAACAAAGTGAATGAAGCATTGGAGAAAATAAAAAATGGCACTTTGACATCGTGGAATAGTCTGCATGAATTCTACCACCAGCAAAGTGGAGAATATGAAGAACAGAAACTTGACCATTCATTGTCTGCATTTGAGCATGTCTTTGAAATCAGCTTACCAAATATAGAAAAATTGGCCTTCAAAGAACTATTTAAAAAGGCATTGGCTACCAAAGAATGGATGGTTAAGGGCATCTACAATGCCCGCAAGAAAGATCATACAAATCCTTTTAGGAAAATGGTTTATGAGACACAAGAAGAAATGGATGCGGTCATTGGAAAATTTGATGACAATGCATTCATTGTGCAGCAAAATATTGAATTGGAAAATTATAGAAAGATTATTGGGGAAATAACCAATAAAATTCAATAATCAAAAAACACAAACAAATTACTAATAACAAATACTTATTGTACTTTAGTGAATTGGTAACGAACTGGAAATAATATTAAAAATCTAACATCATGGCCTCACTTCATACCGACTTTTTAGGAATAAAATCACCCAACCCATTTTGGTTGGCAAGTGCACCTCCTACTGATAAAGCTTACAATGTATTAAGGGCCTTTGAAGCAGGATGGGGCGGTGTTGTTTGGAAGACTTTAGGAAGTCAGGTCAAAAATGTTTCTTCCCGATATTCTGCAGTAGATTATGGCGGTAAGCGTGTCATGGGATTCAACAACATTGAATTGATTAGCGATAGACCACTTGATGTAAACCTTAAAGAAATCCGTGAAGTAATCCGTGAGTTTCCGGATCGGGCAATGGTGGTGAGCCTAATGGCCGATAATGACAAAAAAAGCTGGCACGACCTTATCAAAAAAGTAGAGGATACAGGAGCCCATGGATTAGAGTTAAATTTTGGTTGTCCGCATGGAATGACCGAAAGAGGAATGGGTGCTGCCGTAGGTCAGGATCCGGAGATTGCCGGTATGGTGGTGGAATGGGTAATGGAGATTGCTACAATTCCAGTTATTACTAAATTAACCCCAAATGTCCACAGTGTAGTCCCAACAGGATTAGCCGCTGTACAAGCAGGAAGCGATGCATTGTCACTTATTAATACAATACAATCCATTACAGGTATAGACCTTGAGACACTTGTTCCTAACCCCTATGTAGATGGCAAAAG
>JANPHE010000064.1:0-33991 GCA_031424295.1 Segetibacter sp.
GTGCTCCCACAGAAAACACCTCGTAATTTTGCGAGGTGTTTTTATTTTGTGGATTATGTACAAAGTTTACATTTTATACTCTGACCATAGAAATATGTATTACATTGGTTTTACAGGCGATGATATTGAGTCGAGGTTAAACAAACACAATAGCAATCATAAAGGATTTACGGGAAAAGTTGAAGATTGGAAGATTGTATATATAGAAAATTTTAAAGAAAAAGAAATTGCAATTAAGCAGGAATTTGAAATTAAAAGATGGAAGAGCCGCAAAAGAATTGAGCAACTAATTGCTAACAGTAAGAAGTGAAATTGGTTTAGAGCACTCCGCAAGCTTGCGGAAGGGTCCGCGGTTCGAACCCGTTCCGAAGATCGGAACAAGTCGTGCTCCCACAGAAAACACCTTGTAATTTTGCGAGGTGTTTTTATTTTGTGGATTATGTACAAAGTTTACATTTTATACTATGACCATAGAAATAAGTATTACATTGGTTTTATAGGCGATGATATTGAATCAAGCTTAAACAAACTCAATAGTAATCATAAAGGATTTACTGGTAAAACCGCAGATTGGAAGATTGCGCATCTAGAAAATTATGAAGAGAAAGAACATCCCATTAAGAGAGAACTCGAAATAAAGAGATGGAAATGTAGCAAACAAAATGACTTCTTTTTTAATTGGTGAATGCAATAACAAGATGGAAGAAAAGAAATAGTCAGTAAGCACTTACCAAAATATATCAATCATTGGTAAGTTAAGGATACTTTAATTAAGCAGTTCTTGGCATTATTGAAATTAATACAAACAGTTATTGTTACAAATAATTTAAGAAACAATAATGGAATTTCATATCATTTGCTTGTCAGAAGGTTTATATCTTTACTAAAACCAAAAGGCGGTTAGTCCGAGATCTGAAAAAAATAAAAACATAAATGTATACAAGTCTAAAATTTTTCTTTTCGTTATTATTATTTGTTACATGGACGTTTGCAAATTCTCAAAGCAATAGTAGTGAAACCAATAAACATAAAACGGATACTGTTGCCCCAAAGACCTGTTGCGCAACTAATATTCCAAAAAGGTTTATTGAGCTTAAACAGGGAGTAGCAGGTGAAACAGCTCCTTCCGTTTCCGGTAAAATGGTTCATAGTAATATGGTTTGGATAGAAGGCGGAACATTTATGATGGGTGCAGATAATGAGCAAGGCAGGCAAGACGAGTACCCCAAACATGCGGTTAAAGTGAATGGTTTTTTTATGGATAAGACAGAAGTGACCAACAATCAGTTTGGCTTATTTGTAAAGGCTACCGGATACGTTACTACTGCAGAGAAAGATGTACAGTGGGAAGATTTAAAAAAGCAACTGCCGGATGGCACACCCCGACCTTCTAATGAAGAACTGAAAGCAGCTTCACTCGTTTTTTTTCCAACATCTAAAGCTGTTAATTTACAGGATTTTAGTCAATGGTGGAGATGGATACATGGCGCAAGTTGGAAACACCCTACCGGTCCTGAAAGCGATACAGTTCGACAGGGCAACTATCCTGTAGTTCATGTGAGTTGGGATGATGCAAATGCCTATTGTAAATGGGCGGGAAAACGATTGCCGACCGAAGCTGAATGGGAGTATGCTGCCAGGGGGGGGATGCAAAATCAAATATATACTTGGGGAGGTGAGAATGTTGACTCAGGCGTTGCTAAATGTAATTATTGGCAGGGTGAATTTCCTTATAATATCAATAACAGGGATGGATTTTTGTTGGCATCTCCGGTTGGTTCATTTGATCCAAATGGCTATGGGTTATATGACATGGCAGGTAATGTTTGGGAATGGTGTGCTGATTTATACAACGATCATTATTATGACGAATTAGCAAAACAGAAGTTGACCGTTAATCCAAATGGGCCATTGATAAGTTTCGATCCGGATGAGCCATTGGTTTTTAAAAGAGTAATGCGTGGAGGATCATTTTTATGCAATGAATCATATTGTAGTGGATACCGGGTAGCTGCAAGAATGAAAAGCTCACCAGACTCAGGCTTGGAGCATTTGGGCTTCAGATGTGTTGCTGATAAATGATGTTTCTGATTGAAATTAAAAATTAAGAGCAGTTTTTACATGACAATTGGAAATCTTTGATTCATTTTTTACAATTGCTTAATTTGTATTGGTTCTTACTTTTTATGTAGAAATGTTCTTTTAAATTTCCTATCACTCCTCAATTTCTCCACATTTTTAAATATAAATCTCTTCATGATCTGATTATTATTTAATAAAATTAAATAATAATAGTATTTGTAAGTAATTTAAATACAGTTTTAAATAATAATTCTCCTACTTTTTATTTTAAACAATAATTTTTCATTCCGCTATTTTGGAATATTTTTTAAAAAATAACCTCTAATTCCCATCGTTTTAATAGGTTTTTACTAATATTGCATTCAGAAACAAATAAATTCACCAACAGCAAAACATTTTTTCATGAAAGAGCTACATCACCGCAGTATTATTAAAGGCATAACTTGGAGAGTAATTGGTACTTTGGATACTATTTTCCTTTCTTGGTTGTTTACAGGAGACATTTCTACTGCACTTAAAATCGGGGGCATTGAAGTGTTCACTAAAATAACCCTTTACTATCTCCACGAAAGGGCTTGGCTTAAAATGAATTTTGCACGTGAAACAATTTTAAATGAAGATGGAATTCTGGTTAAAAAAGACAAGCATTCCCGCAGTGTTATTAAAGGAATTAGTTGGAGAATTTGCGGAACATTGGATACAATATTGATTGCATTGTTCATTACAGGAAATTTTGCAAAAGCATTTAGTATCGGATTTGCAGAAGTGTTTACTAAAGTGGGTTTATACTATTTGCATGAAAGAGTTTGGCAAAAACTTAAATATGGTACAACTCCCATCACTAATGAAAATAAGCCAAACGATGAATTAGTAGGTGAAGTACGAGTTAAGGAGATGAATGTGACTTCTCAATCGCTATAGTCTATAGAATTTAAATAATATATTCGAATGCAGCCTTCAATTTTTATTGCAAGGCTGTCTTTGTTTTAATGCTTGATCAACATTTTGTTATGCAATCAACCAACATACCAACTTATTCTCTTAAAGATATTGTTTTGTATTTTTTAAAGCTTGGATATGCCGGCTTTGGTGGACCCGTTGCATTAATTGGTTATATGCATAGGGACCTCGTAGAAAACCGCAAATGGATATCCGAGGAAGAATATAAAGACGGGCTTGCTTTATCCCAATTGGCCCCAGGACCTTTAGCAGCCCAACTTGGTATATATTTAGGCTTCGTTCATTATAGAATATTAGGTGCAACCTTGTGTGGAATAGCTTTTGTCTTGCCATCATTTTGCATGGTTGTGGCCCTTGGTTATGCCTACAAATTGTTTGGTGGTTTACCTTGGATGCAAGCCATTTTCTACGGTGTCGGAGCAGCCGTTGTCGGCATCATCATTATCAGTAGTTACAAACTGACCGAAAAATCTGTCGGTAAATTCAACACTAAGTCATTCGTAAGCAATTGGATGTTGTGGCTTTTCTTTATTGTGGCAGGTGTTATAACTATTATTACACAATCAGAAGAAGTTTTGCTATTTGTTGTCGCAGGTATTATTTACATGATTATTAAGGCACCACCTTCGTGGATCAGGAAGCCCGCAGCATTCCATGGATTTTTCTTTATAAATATTGGATTTTGGCAAGCAGACAATAGCGAATTGCTTAAAATTGCTTTATTTTTCACAAAAGCTGGTGCATTTGTTTTTGGTAGCGGTTTGGCTATTGTTCCATTTTTGCACGGCGGAGTGGTCAACGACTACCATTGGCTTACTGAACGTGAGTTCATTGATGCAGTAGCAGTGGCAATGATTACGCCAGGCCCAGTTGTTATTACTGTGGGGTTTATTGGTTATTTGGTTGCTGGTTTTCCCGGTGCAGTTGTCGCTGCTTTGGCTACATTCATACCCTGCTATTTACTTACCATTTTGCCAGCGCCTTATTTTAAGAAATACGGCAAGCATCCTAGCATTAAAGCATTTGTAGAAGGTATAACTGCCGCTGTAGTTGGCGCTCTTGCCGGAGCGGTAATTGTGATTGCCATTCGGACAATTGTTGACATACCTACTATTTTAATTGCCGCAATTACTGTAGTTGTCCTTATAAAGTTTAAGAAAATCAAAGAACCGCAGGTGATTTTGGTTGCTGCTGTGTTTGGGTTATTGCTTAAATCATTATAACTATATTAACGGCTATTCTATCATCAATTAAGGCAAATTGATAGATCAATGCGTATTTTTGAATTTCAGTTGAAAAAGCTACTGATTATATTATTAATGTTTGTGTACGGTTTTTCCGCAAGCGGAATGACGGTACAGTTTCATTATTGCTGTGGCAAATTTAAAAATGTTGATTGGACGCCAGTTAAAAGGTCTGGTTGTGGCAACGAACACAAAATGGGCAGCAAGCCCTGCTGCGAAACCAAACAAGTGATTGCCAATGCTTCCGATCATTTTAATTTTCTAGAAGAAGCTAAGAGTCTAAAATTCTGTGATGCGATAATCGAAAGTCAATATGTTGGTATTAGACAATGTCCTGTTAGGATAACAATAACTGTAGCTCATATCCAGTCTCCTCCCTCAATTGATTTCCCTCTTTACATACAACACTGTGTGTTTCGGCTATAGATGTTCAAGCAATTATTTCCTTTCGGTTATACAATTACTTAAAACATATAATAATGAAATTTTTCCTTCTCAATATAATGTTGGTTTTAATTTCCATTCCGGTATCGGTTTACTCACAGGTTTCTACCGATAGTAGTTCAACATTTAAAGTTGCAGGTTCTTGTGGGATGTGTAAACAGCGCATAGAAAAAGCTATTAGAATAAGAGGTGTCAATAAGGCTAGTTGGAATGTTGCTACGCAATTATTATCAGTATCCTATGATACTGCTATTATAAAATTGAATGAAATACAAGAAACTATAGCAGGAGTCGGCCACGATACCGAATTTAAGAAATCCTCAGAAAAAACTTACAAAGAATTGCCCGATTGCTGCCATTACAGGGAAAACAAAGGCGAACAAGATGTACAATTTGAGGATCAACAAAATGTCAATAATATAAATGGAATTGTGCTTTCTGAGGATATAAAAGGACGATTGAATCCATTGGCAAATGCAAGTATTATCTGGCTCGAAAATGGCAAAGGCGTTTCTACGGATAAACACGGTGCTTTTATTATACATAAAGATGACGGTTCATCACAATTAATCATTAGTTATACAGGGTACAAGCCCGATACTATTCAAATTGGTGCTATAAATGATTTGCAAGTTATTCTTGGTGCTAATAATATCCTTTCGACTGTAAAGGTTACATCCCGAATTAAGAGTATGTACGTAAATACTACTAGTGCCTTTCGAACAACGAATATTAGTTCTAAGGAGTTGTTGAAAGCAGCATGTTGTAACCTGAGCGAAAGCTTTGAAACAAACTCTTCCGTTGACGTATCTTATAGTGATGCTGTAACCGGTTCTAAACAAATACAATTGTTGGGTTTGTCGGGCAATTACACCCTACTAACAGTTGAAAATCTTCCCGGTCCGCGAGGACTTGCAACACCACTTGGCTTAAACAGTATTGCAGGGCCATGGGTAGAAAGCATTCAGTTAAGCAAGGGTACAGGGTCTGTAGTCAATGGATTTGAAAGCATTGCAGGACAAATAAACGTTGAGTTGAAGAAGCCCGAGAACAGTGAGAAATTGTATGCAAACGGATATATTAATAGCATGGGTAAAACTGACCTTAATCTTAACCTCGCTCAACAATTGGGTAAAAAATGGTCAACAGGCCTATTGTTACACAACGATTTTCAGTACAACAAAACTGATTTTAATGGAGATGATTTTCGTGACTTGCCAACTGGCAATTTATTTAGTGCTGCCAATAGGTGGAAGTATGACAATGGCAGTGGGTTAATGGGGCAGTTTGGAGTGAAAATTTTACTTGATGATAAAACAGGCGGCTTGTTAGGTTTCGAAAAGAAAGATAAATTTTCCACCCATCATTATGGCCTTGGCATTAATACAAAAAGATATGAAGCATTTGCCAAGATTGGTTATGTGTTCCCTGAAAAAAAATACCAAAGTATTGGATTGCAACTTTCATCATTCAAACACAATCAAGATGCCTATTTTGGCAACACCACTTACAATGCAAATCAGACTAATTTTTATTCAAATTTAATTTATCAAAGCATCATTAATATTACTGCTCACAAGTTTAGAACAGGGCTAAGTCTTTCGGCAGACAACTACAATGAGTTATACAAACAACAATCTTTTATAAGGAGCGAGATGGTTCCGGGTGCATTCTTCGAATATACCTATACAATGAATGAGCAATTCAATGTGGTTGCAGGAATAAGAACAGACAATAACAGCCTTTTTGGGTGGTTTGTTACACCAAGGATCAATGCAAGGTACGAACCAATAAAAGGAACAACCATTCGGTTTAGTGCGGGAAGAGGTCAGCGAACAGCTAATATTTTGGCAGAGAATATTGGTATAATGGTTAGTGCAAGAAGTTTGAATATTATCGCTACTTCCCAAGGCAAGGCCTATGGACTTGACCCGGAAGTGGCATGGAATATAGGCATAAGTATTGATCAGAAATTTAAACTTTTTACTCGAGAAGCAATGATTGGTATTGATTTCTTTAGAAATGACTTTAACAACCAAGTAATTGTTGATTTGGAAACAACTGGTCAGGCAAAGTTTTACAACCTGCTAGGAAAATCCTATTCCAATAGCCTGCAAGCTGAACTAAGCATTGCGCCTGTCAAGAATTTTGATGTACGTGTAGCTTATCGTTGGTTTGATGTAAAGGCAACTTATAGTGGGCAGCTTTTACAAAAACCTTTAACAGCAGCCAATAGAGCTTTTGCAAATCTTTCCTACGATATAAAAGGATGGAAATTTGATTGCACAATTAATGTTGTTGGCAGTAAAAGAATTCCATCAACTAGTACCAATCCAATAAATTTCCAGTTGCCGGCAACGTCACCTAATTATGTTACGATGAACGCACAAATAAGCAAGTCGTTTGGTAAATTAAAATTATTAGAACTTTATTTTGGAGGTGAAAACCTTGGAAACTTCTTTCAAAAAAATGCAATTGTAGCCTCAATCCAACCATTCAGCCAATATTTTGATGCATCACTTGTATGGGGTCCATTGGCAGGCAGATTGATCTATGCAGGTTTTAGGTATTCCATCAAATAAGATAAGTGAGGTAGTTCGTATTTCTGGCTAATTTGAATATTTTTAAAGATAATTCAATTGCATATTCCTACAATAGAGTGTTTATTGTTCAATTTGTATATAGTGAATGAAAATAAATGGGGATTTTCACCTTAGTCGTGTAAAATATACTATCTAATTAAAAACATACGTTTATTTTAATACAGTAAGCGTTAATGATGGTGATAGTAATTTCACATCATGTTGAGAGGATATCCCTCTAATCCAATTTTAGGTTTTATTTTTGGGTTAAAGGTTGTTTTTTAGCTTGATTTTGTTTTTAATGTTGTGGTTGAAAATTGCAATTTAATTTATGCCTTTTGAAAAAATAACAGAACAGCCTTCGAACTATCGTCACCTTGAAAAGATGGGAGCAAGAGAATTACTGTGTAGTATCAATAAGGAAGATGAAACCATAGCAGCGGTGATCAAAAATGCTATCCCGGATATTGAAAAGCTTGTTGAAGCCATTGCTGATAAAATGATGTCCGGAGGTAGACTGTTTTATATTGGCGCGGGTACTAGTGGCAGATTAGCCATCGTAGATGCAAGCGAATGTCCTCCTACTTATGGGGTACCTTATGGATTAGTTATTGCCATAATAGCCGGAGGCGAGAAAGCGATTACAAATGCAGTAGAATTTGCTGAGGATAGCACTACACAAGGCTGGTTGGACCTTCAAAAGCATTTTGTTAGTGAAAAAGATGTTGTTATAGGGTTGTCAGCTAGCGGATCCACTCCATTTGTTTTGGGGGCTTTAGAAAAATGCAGGGCAAATGGAATTTTGACAGGAAGTATTGTTTGCAATCCAGGTAGTCCAATTGCAAAAGCATCTGATCACGCCATTGAAGTAGTGACCGGTCCTGAATTTATTACCGGAAGTACCCGGATGAAAGCTGGTACTGCGCAGAAAATGGTTTTGAATATGATTTCGACTGCTGTGATGGTATTGCTAGGCAGAGTAGAGGACAACAGTATGGTGCACATGCACCTTAGCAATGAAAAGTTGGTGGACAGAGGGGTGAAAATGGTAATGGAGCAATTAAATCTGGAATACTCAACAGCCAAAAAACTGCTTTTAGAAAAGGGAAGTGTAAAAAAATCTTTAGAAAAATAGAAAAATATTTTTTTTTAATCAGAAATCACTAATTTTAGACCTGTAAAAAAAGACAAATTATGAATAACAGAATTTTACCCGCATTGGCATTAGGTGCCATATTGATGTGTTCTTCTTCCTATGCACAGACCCGTGCATTTGCTGTAACGGCGCAAACGAAAGGAAATTTCAATTGGAATGTTGTAAGAGAAATTGACCTGTCAAGTGGAGAAGTAGTTAGGACTATTTATGATCCGGCAGTTAACAATGTTGTGAACTACAAATCGGCTTCAGGTAATAACCTGAACCAGAATTTGTCGCTTCCTTCTGCCACCGGAAATGGTGTAGCTGCAGCAGCTTTCGATGCAGTTCACAATCGTTTGTATTTTACCAATATGCGTGCTAATGAATTGTTGTATTTCGACTTTAATAGCAGCGAAATGAATGTTGTAGTCAATGACAACCCTACTTTCAACAGTGGAAGTAAATATGACGAAGGAAATGTAATTACTCGTATGGCTTTTGGTGCAGATGGATATGGATATGCGCTTACTAACAATGGCAAAAGTATTATTCGTTTTACAACTGATCAAAAACCAACAATTACTAACCTTGGGGAATTAATTGATGGTAAGAAAAACGGTACAATGAGTGTTCACAGTCAATGCAGCAGTTGGGGTGGCGATATTGTAGGCGATGCTTATGGTAATCTTTACCTTGCTACTTACCGCAATCATATTTTCAAAATTAATCCAGCTACCAGAATAGCTGATTATGTTGGACAAATCAAAGGCTTGCCTGCTGACTATACCAGCAACGGTATGGTGGTAGTTAGCGAAGATGAAGTAGTAGTTACAAGTGCTACAACAAACGACAATTATTACCGTGTAAATATTTCTACTTTACAAGCAACAGCTGTAAATAAGAAAGATGAGAAAGTTTACAATTGTTCTGACCTTGCTAACGGAAAATTATTGTTCCAAAGCAAGGGTATTACTACCATCACTGATGGTGAGGTAAAAGGAAACGATATGTTGAGCATCTATCCAAATCCTGCTCCAAATAAAACTTTTACAGTACAGTTTGATAAAGTTCCTGCTGGTCGTTACAATTTAGTATTAACGGATGCATCAGGCAGAAGTGTTTTGGTGAAGTCAATTGCCATCAATGCTTTTGGACAAGTTGAGAAAATAGTATTGCCAAAAGCTACCGCTGGTGGTATGTTTATGGTAAAACTAACTGGCACTGATAGAAAAGTTATTTACAGTGATAAAATTGTGGTTCAGTAAGTTGATAAGTCTTCTTTTATATAAAGGGTCGCTCATGCGACCCTTTTTTTTGTGTATTTTTTATTCAATTTGCCTTTAAAGTAAAGAGATCAGTATTAGATTTGCTCTTTTAATTTTTTATCTTTTAGAGCAAAATCATATTTTCTTCTATCAGGGACCCTTTGTTTATGCATAATATTGAGCCTTTTTATAATTGGAGACATTTGTACACCGCAGAAGATGATGTTCGGTCGCCATTTTTTGGTAGAAGCTACAGCGAATTTGAATATTCCCAAACGGTCTACAATTATTATTTACATCCTCAATGGGACGAGTTTGGAAGTAAGACCCTTTATATGAAGGTTTTATATGTTGACTATGGTGAAAATTTTGCCATTATAGAATTGATAGGAGAATGGAATGATGCTATAGAGAATGACATCATGATTCTAAAGCGGGATGTAATTGATAGCATGTTTAGCGAACACATTTACAAGTTTATTTTGATTTGTGAAAATGTGTTGAATTTTCACAGCGGGGATAAGGACTACTATGAAGAATGGTTTGAAGAAGTAACTGACGAAAACGGTTGGGTTATTGCATTGAATATGCCTGAACAAACGCAGTATGATTTTAAGAAGAAGAAGTTAAATTACTTTCTGGAATTAATGGAAATATCCAATTGGCGGGTGTACAAACCGCAGCATTTGTTTGAAAAAATAGATGCAGAATTAAGCAGGCGACTTGAATAATTTATTTGAAATATTTACCAACAACGAGCGAAATTGAATTTTCCAGAATCTGCTAGACTAGGTATTTAAGTAGAATAGATTTTTTAGCAGCACTTTTGCAATCTGGATATTGAATATTTTTTTTGGTATGGTATTGGCTTAACAGCGTTAGACAAACGATTTACATTATGAAGAAGGTTTATTTTTTACTCATTGTTGGTTTTATTTTTTCAATTGTATCTTCAGGACAAAACACCGAGGGGGCAAAAAAAATATTGGATGTGGTAAGTTCTAAAATAAAAAGTAGCCCAGGAGTAAGTGCCAACTTTACTATGACAACTAAAGCAAGAACCGGTAAGTTGAAGAATACTGCCAAGGGAAGCATTGCCTTAAAAGGCAGTAAATATTACATAAAACAGGGAGATGCAGAAATATTCAGCGATGGCAAGAAAATTTGGAATTTTAATGGCAGTAATGAAGTAACCATTACAGATGGCGATCCAGATAACAATAGTTTAAGTCCTGAAAAGATTTTCTCAGGGAAGTATGACATTGATTATACATACAGGGTAGTTTCTACTAAAGGAATTTATAACCAGATACAGTTGATCCCAATTGATAAAAGGAAGCAGTTTCAAAGAATAACATTGTACATAGATAAGAACAAATCTTTGATTACACAGGCATTGGTGCTTGACAAAAGCAACAACACTATTACGTTTTCACTTTCTGGAATTGATGTTAATTCCAGAATTTCCGATGAAACGTTTGTATTTAATAGAAGTAAGTACAAGGGCAATATTGAGGTTATAGAATAAAATTGTTTTAGAAAAACTTAACCGCCATATGATTTCTATGGCGGTTTTTTTATGCCCAAACACTTATCTTGCATCTTCTCAAATTTTAGTATGAAACATCTTCCTTTAAACCGGCAAATTTTTATTAAGAACAGAGAACGGTTTATTCAACAAATGAAACCGAACAGCATCGCTATTTTTAATAGTAATGATGAAGTTCCTTCCAATGGAGACGCTATTTATCCATTTGTTCAGAATAGTGATTTGTATTGGTTAACGGGTATAGAACAAGAGGATACCATGCTGATATTATTTCCGGATAATCCTGAAAAAAAATTCAGAGAAGTGTTGGTATTACTTAGGCCCAACGAATTAAAAGAAAAGTGGGATGGCAAAAGATTAAGGGCCAATGAGGCTACTGCAATCAACGGAATTGAAGTAGTAATATGGTTAGATTCTATAGATGCAATACTGCAACCTTGGATACATGTTGCAGAAACGATTTACCTCAATACGAATGAGAATGACAGAAAAGGCTCTTTATTAGAAACAAGGGATTATAGATATGCCCAGCAGTTTATGCAGCGGTTTCCTTTGCACAAGTATGAGCGATCATCTCGTATTTTAAAAGAACAGCGTGCTATTAAATCTGCCGAAGAGGTTGAAGTGCTACAGGAAGCAATTAATATTACTGAAAAGACCTTTAGAAGGTTGCTTGGGTTTATTCGTCCCGGTGTGATGGAATATGAGATTGAAGCAGAGATTATGCATGAGTTCCTTAGGAATAGAAGCAGAGGCCAGGCTTATGGAAGTATAATTGCAAGTGGTGACAGGGCGAGGACATTGCATTATGTTTCTAACAATGAAGAATGTAAAGATGGTGAATTGTTGCTCATGGATTTTGGAGCAAATTATGGGGGTTATTGTGCAGACCTTACCAGAACAATACCTGTAAATGGTAAATTTACCACCCGCCAGAAAAAAGTTTACAATGCTTGTCTTCACCTCCACAATTTTGCAAAGGGTTTGTTGAAGCCGGGCATTTCCATTCTGGATTATACAGATAAAGTAGGAGAGGAGGCAACACAGCAGTTTCTGAAATTAGGCCTTATTACCAAGACGGATGTTAAAAATGAAGACCCTGCAAATCGTGCTTATCGCAAGTATTTGTATCATGGTATTTCTCACCATCTAGGTATAGACGTTCACGACTTAGGAACAAGAGTAGAACCTATAAAAAAAGGAATGGTATTTACAGTAGAGCCGGGCATCTATATAGAAGAGGAGAAAATGGGAATCAGGATTGAGAACAATTTATGGATTACCAGGAATGGCAACATAGATTTAATGAAGAATATACCTATAACGACAGATGACATTGAGGCCTTAATGAAGAAATAATGAAACAAATCCCCAACATTTTTACTCTACTTAATCTTTTCTTTGGTTGTCTAGCTATTGTGCTTATAATGCAAAACGGATTGGTGGCAACCTCAGACGACCAAGGACCGCTAATGCTCATGCTACCTGAAAAAATGTATTGGGCTTCTGCTTTTATAGCATTGGCTGCAGTTATTGACTTTTTAGATGGCTTGGTTGCAAGATTAATGGGGCAGTGTAGTGAGATGGGAAAACAGTTGGATAGTCTGGCAGATGTAGTAAGTTTTGGTGTTGCTCCAGCCATGATCATTTATCAGTTTCTTCGATTATCCTTTGCTCAGCAGGAAGATGGTTTGGATGTGTCTGCCTTAAGGCTTTTACCTGCTTTTTTGGTTCCTTGCGCCGGTGCTTATCGGCTTGCAAGGTTCAATCTCGACAAAACCCAATCTTTTGGATTCAAAGGAGTACCTATTCCTGCAGTTGGTATTTTGGTGGCATCTTTTCCACTAATATATTGGTACTCCGATAACCAATTTGCGACAAGCCTTTTATTGAACGAATGGTTTTGGTTTGGATTGATTGCATTGGTTTCTTACCTCATGGTTTCTACCTTGCCAATGATGGCACTCAAGTTTGATAAATTAACTGTAAAAAATAGCTATCCAAAACTACTGCTATTGGCTGTAGCTATTATTGGGGCTTTATTTTTAAAATGGCAGGCAGTTCCTATTGTCTTTGTATTTTATGTTGCACTATCGTTGGCTTTGCCAAATTATTCTAAAGGAGAGGTGTAATAAAATGATTGTTTCAAAAGAAATTAAGCAGCCTTAATTTTAATATTATGTTTTGGCGTAAGAGTTTGCTTTTTTTAGTATTGAGGTATTTTTGAAAATATTATCACCATAAGGACAATTTAGTATCCTCTTACCTTCATTCATTTGACTCGATAATGAACGCTAATGGGCGAAATCTTATTATAAAAGCCGCTTATGCCAAAGCCGATTTTAAATAATTCCTAAAGCTAGAAATTGAAATTTTTTAAAACATCTCAATGAACCTTTCCCTTCTAATATCTCCTTTAAGATTTCAACGCATAGCTGTAAGCATCTACTTTTTTATAGCAGGTCTCACCTTTGCAAGTTGGGCTTGTAGAATACCCGATATAAAAAACAAATTACACCTAAGCGATGCCGGATTGGGATCTGTTTTGCTATCATTACCCGTAGGATTAATGGCTAGCCTGCCACTATCGGGTTGGTTGGTTGGTAAATTTGGTAGCCGAAAAGTTTTGTCAATAGCCTCTGTTGCTTATCCTGTGGTACTGTTGTTAATAGGTTTGGCGCAAACTACGTTTACAACGGTCATTTCATTGTTCTTTTTCGGCATGTTTGCCAACCTGTTTAACATTTCAGTCAATACCCAAGGTGTTGGTGTTGAGCTGCAATACCAACGATCCATTATGGCCTCGTTTCATGGAGTGTGGAGTTTGGCGGGCTTTGCAGGTGCCCTCATTGGCACACTTATGATTTCTTTGCAAATAAATACGTTGTATCATTTTATAACCATTTCTATCCTCTGCATATTGTTGGGTTTTATTGCTTATAAACATACGCTAAAACAAGATTCCAGAAAGAATAATCAACCGATTTTTGCAATGCCCGATAAAGGTTTGCTATTGTTAGGATTGATCGCTTTTAGTTGTTTGGTTTGCGAAGGCACCATGTTTGACTGGAGTGGCGTATATTTTGAAAAAGTAATAAAAGTACCCAACAATTACATTACTCTTGGATATTCCGCGTTTATGTTTACTATGGCTAGTGGTCGGTTTGTTGGTGATTGGCTTACTACTAAGTTGGGAGGTAAATCAATGTTGCAAATGAGCGGTGTATTGGTTGCAACGGGTTTAATGTTAGCTGTTATTTTCCCAAACATAATTGTGGCAACTTTAGGGTTTTTATTGGTTGGGTTGGGTGTTTCAACAGTTGTGCCACTAGTGTACAGCGCGGCAGGTAAATCTAATACTATGCCCCCCGGAGCTGCATTAGCGGCCGTTTCTACTATTGGCTTTGTAGGTTTTTTATTTGGGCCTCCTGCTATCGGCTTTATAGCCCAAGCTTCCAATCTTCGATGGTCGTTTACCTTAATAGCAGTTTTAGGTTTTAGTATCACGCTGCTGGCTGCTAAAACAACTATTAAATAAACCGTTGTTTTTCACTTTTATCACAAAAAGAATTGTGCTGTTGGGATATTCTTTTATCGTGGATATAAAGCAGCAAACCTTAATCTAACATAATATTAAATCGATGGTGACTATTAATTTGAATTTTATCAATAGGTCTAAGCGAATCGGTTATTAAGGGAATCGGCATTACTGAACCCCCATTTTGATAGGATAGGATATTTATAAGCTTCAGGTGGTAGGTAATCCTATAAATACACTAATAGCTATCATCTACCATGTTCATTTGTGCATTAACCATCGTATAATAGTTTTTAATTCACCTCTATTCAAATACAATAGTGAAACGATTAGAATCCCCTAATTTTATTGAATGTCAATGCCATTGGTTTCGGAATTAGCTGAAAAATATGCCGATGACCACACCTCTCCAAATGAAGGCGTGATACTTTTAGCTGAGCGGCAAACAATGGAGCTACATCCGCAGGCACATATGCTAAGTGGACATGTACAAGGACGATTATTATCATTCATCAGTAAAATGTTGAAGCCTAAGTATATTTTGGAAATAGGCACTTTTACCGGTTTTAGTGCTTTGTGTCTATCCGAGGGGTTGGAGGAAGATGGTCAACTGCATACAATAGAAATGAGAAATGAGGATGCGGATACAGCTTTACAATATTTTAAACAAGCAGGCAAGGATAAACAGGTTATTTTGCACGTTGGAGATGCAAAAGAGATCATTCCGAAGCTACCGTTTGAGTGGGATTTGGTTTTTATAGATGCTGACAAGGCTAGTTATGTGGATTATTATGAGCTAACTTTGCCACTTTTATCTAAAAAAGGGATTATTATTGCTGATAACGTGCTTTTTCATGGTCAGGTTTTAGAACCAACGGTAAGAGGAAAGAATGCAATTGCAATTGATCGGTTCAATAAACATGTTGCAAATGATAGGAGAGTTGAGCAGGTGATGCTAACTGTTAGGGATGGATTGTTACTAATTAAAATGAAACAATAATGATTAAAATTGCAAGGTTAATTACAATATTCTTTTTTTGTTCAATATTAAATTCAGATGTAATTGCTCAGCCTGAAAATAGTAGAGCAAAAACTTATGTTAATCAATACAAAGAATTGGCTATTTCAGAAATGCTTAGGACAGGGGTCCCTGCTTCCATTACCCTTGCACAAGGAATTTTGGAAACTGCTGGCGGGCAAAGCGAATTGGCAGCAAATGCCAATAATCATTTTGGAATTAAATGCAAATCAGAGTGGACTGGAGGAACATACCTTTATACCGATGATGCTAAAAACGAGTGTTTTAGAAAATACGCATCGGTAGATGAATCCTACAAAGATCATTCTGATTTTTTAAAAACAAGACCTCCTTATGCATTTCTTTTTAAGCTGGATCCAACTGATTATGAAGGTTGGGCAAAAGGGTTAAAAAAGGCTGGATATGCAACAAGTCCAAGCTATTCACAAGCACTCATTAAAACAATAGTAGAGAATAATCTACAGGAAATCACCTTGTTGGCAATGCAACGTCAGGACAATGGAGACGATTTATTTGCAACTGTAGCAAAACCTAAGGCTTCGTATGAATCCAAACCGGAGCCTGTTATTACAAAAACAGTTATTTCAAACCCTGAACCAGCATTTAAAGAGCCTGAATTTGTTCAAACTGTTCAAACTGATAAGCCATTAATTGAAAGCCGGATTATTAAAAAACCAAATAATTATCCTTTTAATGCTGTTTTCAACATCAATGAATCCAAGGTGATTTATGTAGAGGGAGGGACCTCTTTATTGGCATTGGCTGCTAATTATAATGTAGCATATGCTAAACTCATCGAATTTAATGATCTGTCGCCGTTGGAAATTCTTCCAGAAAATCAATTGATTTTTCTTCAGAAAAAACCACGGAAAGGATCCAAGGAGATTCATGTGGTAGAAGATAATGAAACACTGCACGAAATTGCGCAAAAAGAAGGTGTTCAACTTTCTGCTGTTCTAGAATACAACAACCTAAAAAATGGAATGCAACCAGCAAAGGGAGAGAGGATTTACTTAAAATCAACTGCTCGATCAATTCCCAAGTTGGCTTCACTCAATACGGGATTAAGCAATTCAGGTATGTAATGTAATAGTTTTACATCTATAAAATAAATCAAAGGTAGCTTCTATGAAAGTCCACGATAAATATTTTGTTCCTTTTTTGTCAGAAGAAGAATTAGCTCAAGAAGTAAACAATTTGGCAGATCAATTAAATGTGGATTATAAAGACAAGAGGCCCCTTTTCATTTCAATCCTTAATGGATCATTCATATTTTCATCTGACTTATTTAAGAAGTTAACAATTGAAGCTGAGATTTGCTTTATTAAACTGGCATCTTATAAAGGTACAAAGAGTTCAGGTCAGGTGATAACCGCTATAGGGCTCGACATTGATATCAAAGGAAGGCATATTGTTATTTTAGAAGATATTATTGATACAGGGAAGACGATGAATCAGTTTCTGCCACAGATATATAATCAACAACCGGCATCAGTAAAGATTGCAGTATTGCTTCACAAGCCTGACGCTACTGTTTTCCAAATAAATATTGACTATACATGTTTTAAAATACCAAATAAATTTGTATTAGGTTACGGATTGGATTATGATGGTTTAGGAAGAAATATAGCGTCTTTATACCAATTGAAAGAGGATTAGACGTTATATAGGCAGCATTTAAGCCAGTATTATGTCTATTAGAGATAGAATTACAATATTCGTGAATATAAAACTGTCACTAATTTTTGCCATTATTGCTATGAGTATTCATAGTAGCTCTGCACAATATTATTTACGCGGAGAACTGAAAGATGAGCAAGGGCAGCCGTTGTCCAATATAAGAATCATGTTGGTTTCAAAGGGTACTTATCCCTATTTTACCGGGTCTACAGGTGGATTTGGTTTACCTACCAATTTAAAAATTGATACCATCGTTTTTATGGCCCCAGGGTTTGACACGCTTAAATCTGCAGTCATTACCTCTCAGTATAATGCGTTTACTATGAAGTATAGTAAGCCAAGTTACAACCCAAATACTGTTCAGCTTGCCTCTTATACAAAAGGCATGAGCAGGCAGATCAATGAGGGAATAGTCGGGGATGGAGAAACATATTCCTCAACATTAGAAAATGGATTTGTTAATACTGGAAAATTTCCAGAAACCGGATTTGCATTACATGTGGACAGGGCAAGCTATAGTAATATCAGAAGGTTTATAAATGAGAAAGAAAAACCTCCGGTGGATGCTGTAAGAATTGAGGAAATGATGAATTATTTCAACTTCCGTACAAAGCAAGAAGTACAGCCAAACAAAACATTTGCCGTAAATACCAACCTAACATCTTGTCCTTGGAATGAAGAAGGGCAATTGTTATTTATCAATTTGCTTGCAAAAAAAATCAATCTTGATAAAACACCTCCCTCCAATTTTGTTTTTTTAATAGATGTTTCCGGAAGTATGGAACCAGCAAATCGGCTTCCACTGCTAAAAAGTGCGTTTAAATTGTTGGTTGAAAATCTGAGGGCCAAAGATGTTATATCCATTGTTATTTATGGTGATAGGGTTTCGGTTGAATTAGAACCAACCCATGGCAATGAAAAGCAAAAAATCATAGAAGCAATAGAAGGGCTAACTCCTGACGGAAGTACTCCCGGCGCTTCTGCCATTCGAACCGCTTATTCTTTGGCAAGAAATACTTTTATTAATGGAGGCAACAACAGGGTAATTATTGCAACCGACGGTGATTTTAATGTTGGGGAAACGAGTGAAAAAGCATTAGAAAATCTTATAGAACAAGAAAGCAAATCCGGAATTTACCTGACCTGTTTGGGTGTCGGAATGGGTAACTATAAGGACAGCAAATTGGAAGCATTAGCTAAAAAAGGCAATGGAAATTTTGCTTATTTGGATAGTGAAGAAGAAGCTGAAAAAGTTTTAGTGGAAGAGTTTGCTCAAACTTTATACATGGTTGCCAATGATGTGTACCTCAACGTAAATTTTGATCCAAAATATGTAAAGGAATATCGATTGATTGGCTTTGATAACAAGAAAAGTGCTTTTGCCGATGAAAAAATTGATTTAAAAGGTGGGAATATAGGTAGTGGCCACTCTATTCTTGCTGCTTTTGAAATAATCCCTCAATCGTCGGGATTATCAAAGGTAGAAAACTCCCCGTTAGCCAAGTTGGAGCTGTCTTACAAATTGCCATCAAATGACGAAAAACAAAAAGAGCAATTGCTAGCTGCACAAAATTATCAAGATTTGAACAGGTGCGATTCTTGTCTTCGGTTTGCATCCTCAGTCATTATGTTTGGTACATTCTTGAAAGAATCTGCATATTCAAGGGATTTTAGCTGGGAAGATCTTTCTTCGTTGGCATCACTTTCAGCAAGTAAAAACAGTTTGCTCCAAATGCAATTTGTTGACCTGGTTTCAAAAGCTAAAAAGTTATATCCCAACCTTCGAAGAAGGAAGATCGTTGCTTTGCAATAACCCAACTCTTCATTATTAGCTAAAAGCTTCTTTTATTTTCTCGAAAAAACTCTTGTCGTTTTTATCAGGCAGTGGCTTGAAATTGTTGCTTCCGTTCATTTTTTCCAGCATTGATTTCTCTTCACTGCTAACATGCTGAGGTGTCCAGATATTCACCTGAACCAATTGATCCCCTTTTGCATAACCATTCACTTCAGGAAAACCTTTTCCTTTTAAGCGGAAAATCTTACCACTTTGTGTGCCTGCAGGTATTTTTATTTTTGCCTTTCCGTCTATGGTAGGTACTTCTACACTTGTGCCAAAAACAGCATCAGGAAATGTTATGAAAAGATCATAAGCTACATTTAGTCCTTCTCTTGTGAGTTCTGTATGTGTCTCTTCTTCTATCAGTATGATGAGGTCTCCATTCATTCCACCTCTTTCTCCTGCATTGCCTCTTCCGTTCATGCTCAATTGCATGCCTTCCTGCACACCTGCCGGGATGTCTATACTAACCGTTTCTTCACCGTACATTCTTCCTTCTCCCTTACAAACTCCACATTTTGCTGTAATGGTAGATCCTTCTCCATTACAAGTTGGACAATTGGTCACGGTTTGCATTTGTCCAAGAAATGTATTCTGTACCCTTCTAACTTGACCACTACCACCACATGTGCCGCAATTTTGTACGCTACCTTTATCTTTGGCTCCATTTCCATTGCAGGTATTGCATATAATGTATTTTTTTACTTTAATGTTCTTTGTTACTCCTTTTGCTATCTCTTCGTAGGTGAGTTTTAATTTAATTCTAAGATTGCTACCGCGCTGCCCTGTAGAACGTCTTCCGCCCCCGCCTCTGCTTCTTCCGCCACCCCCGCCGCCAAAGAAATTACCAAACAGGTCATCTCCAAAAATATCACCGAATTGGCTAAAAATATCTTCTGTGCTGCCACCTCCAAAACCTCCTGTACCTGGACCAAATGCCTGGTGCCCATACCGGTCATATTTGGCTTTTTTATCAGCATCGCTCAATACTTCATATGCCTCAGCTGCTTCTTTAAATTTGTCTTCAGCTTCTTTGTCATCAGGATTTCGGTCAGGGTGGTATTGCATAGCCACCTTTCGATATGCTTTTTTGATTTCATCTGCACCGGCAGATTTGCTTACTCCTAAAATTTCGTAGTAATCTCGTTTTGTTGACATGCTTGCTATTCTAATAACAAATCAGAAACAGGATGAATTGTCTGTTTCTGATATTGAAAATTTATTTTATATTTTAATTATTTTCCTACTACCACTTTTGCAAAGCGGATTATTTTATCATTTAAGTAATACCCTTTTGTCACATCATCTACTACTTTTCCTTTCATACTGTCATTTGCAGCGGGTATTTCGGTGATGGCTTCGTGTTTTTCTACATCAAAATCTGTGTTAATGCTATCCATTTGCTTTAGCCCTTTTGCCTGCATCGTGGTTCTGAGTTTGTTAAAAACAAGTTGTACGCCTTGTTTAATTTGTTCTAAGTCTTCAGTAGATTGGATTTGTTTTTCAGCACGATCGCAATCGTCTAGTACATCTAGCATAGAAGTGATTACTTCTTTGCCTGCGGTTTGTATCAATTCCATTCGCTCTTTTGCATTTCTACGCTTAAAATTGTCGAACTCGGCCACTAGGCGCAAATATTTATCTTTTTGCTCTTGCAATTCTAAGTTTAATTTATCAACTGCCCCTTGTTCCTCCATTTCATCATTTAGATGTGAGGTACCGGGAATGCTATCATCTGAATTGATATCTATTGTATCTGTATTTGGAATATTACCTGCCATAATTAAAATTTTGCGCAAAGGTAGAGGTCAAATGCTTTGCCAAAGCTGAATTAAAAGCCAAATTGACATTTGCTGCAAGCAAATTAATCTGTACGACTACCTTTGCCACATGACCAAAGCAGTTTTGAATAAGAAAATAAGTCAGCGGGTTGTAATTGGTCACCCCTGGATTTATGGCAATGAAATTAATAGTGTCGATGGGGCTACCAATCCCGGGGATATCGTTGAGGTTTTTACACATGACCATAAGTTTGTCGGTAAAGGTTACATCAACGATAAGTCGCAGATTATGATCCGGCTGCTTACCCGGGACAAGAATGAACAAATAAATGAGCAGTTTTTTCATAACCGCATTTTTTCAGCATGGCAATACAGGCAAAAGCTTGGATATACTGAAAACTGCCGGCTAATATTTGGGGAGGCAGATTATATGCCTGCCCTAATTATCGACAAATTCAATGATTATTTTGTGATCCAGACCCTTTCTTATGGTATAGAAGTGTGGAAAGATTCGATCGTAAAAAGTTTGCAAAGTATATTCCAACCCAAAGGTATTTATGAAAGAAATGATGTGCCTGTAAGGGAATTAGAAGGTCTTGAACAAAAGAAAGGCTTTCTGAGTGCGCCTTTTGATACCAATATTATCATTAATGAAAATGGTTTAAAATTTCATGTTGACATTGAGCATGGTCAAAAGACTGGCTATTTTCTAGATCAGCAGGATAACCGAAGGGCTATCAGAAACATTGTAAAGGGCGCTGACGTTTTGGGCACATTTACTTACACAGGGACATTCGAAATTCATGCTGCACATTATGGCGCTAAATCGGTTGTTGGTATTGATATTTCAGAGAACGCCGTAGCAAAAGCAAATAAAAATGCAATGCTAAACGGGCTGTCTGATAGATGTACTTTTCAGGCGATGAATGCTTTTGATGTGCTAAAACAGTGGGGGAAAGATGGACCAAAATATGATGTAGTTATGCTAGACCCTCCGGCATTTACCAAAAGCCGCGAGAACATTCAAAAAGCAATATCTGGATATAAAGAAATCAATCTTCGTGGAATGAAATTAATAAGGCCCGGAGGATTTTTGGTAACAAGCAGTTGCACAAATTTAGTATCGCCAGAGTTGTTTTTAGAAACCATCAATATGGCAGCCAAAGATGCCCGGCGAAAGCTAAGGCAAGTTACATTTAAAGCACAATCCAGCGACCATCCAATTATATGGGGAATGGAAAATACCAATTACCTGAAGTTTTTGATTGTTCAGGTATTGTAAGTAAAAGCGTACGATCCAATTTCGCGAATGGTTACAGGCTATTTCTCGCTGTTGATAAATAGCTTTTTAAGTTGTTGATTTTAGTGGCCATTTCTGCGCTTTCATCAAAGTTTAAAGTTTGCTGCCCGTCGCTGTAGGCTTCCTCGGGTTTTTCATGTACTTCATAAATTACTCCATCTGCACCTGCTATAGCTGCTGCCAGGGCTATGGAACTTACGTGCCTTCTTATTCCAATGCCATGAGATGGATCTGCTATAACCGGTAAATGTGTTTTCTCTTTTAAAATAGGGATTGCGTTGATGTCGAATGTATTTCTAGAAGCATTTTCGTAAGTTCGAATGCCTCGTTCACAAAGCATCAACTTCTCATTGCCACTTGAAAAAATATATTCAGCAGATTGTAACAACTCATCAATGCTGCCACTGATACCTCTCTTTAGTAATACGGGCTTGTCTACTTTTCCCAGTGCATGTAGCAGATTGAAGTTTTGAGAATTTCTAGCTCCTACCTGAAAAATATCTATATAGTCATGCATTTTTTCTATCTGATCTACCTCCATTACTTCAGAAATAATACTCAATCCGTATTCTCTGCAAATCGTATAAAACATCTTTAAGCCTTCCATGCCCAACCCTTGAAAAGAATATGGTGAGCTACGGGGTTTGAAAATGCCACCACGCATAATTTTGATATTATTCTCCACCAAATGTTTGGCTATTGCATGCACTTGTTCAGGTGTTTCTATAGCACAAGGGCCAGCCATCAACATAAAATGACCATTGCCAATGACGTTGCCATTTACGGGCACTTCGGTTTCATGAAGTTTCCATTTTCCTGAAACGAGTTGGTACCCGTCAGATACTACATGAATATCTACAATGCCGGGTAATGCTCCAATTTTTCTAATGTCCGTCGTGTTCTTTCCAATCCCTACCAGATAAGACCCTGCCTGGGTAGTTACTTCTGTGGTTGTGTAGCCTTGTTGGCTTAGCAAGGTTAATATGTTTTCTTTATAATTTGCAGCCAGATTATCTTCTAATTGTATGATCATTTGATGATTGATTGTATGAATGATTGAATTTGTTTGGATGGATTGCCAGTTGTTTGAGATAGTATCTTTATAAATTCACTTCCAATAATGGCACCATTTACGTATGCGCAAACTGTGTCAAAATCGTTTTTATTTCTGATGCCAAAGCCACCCATCACAGGGTTTTTTAATGATAACGTTGCAATTCTTTTGAGCGAATTAATTTGTTCCTCACTAAACTTGAGTGAACCTCCGGTTACGCCAAAAGAGGTGACAAGATAAATAAACCCGGTACTTAGGTTGTCAATCTCTTTGATTCGTTCTATGGTAGTGGAAGGAGAGATGAGAAAATTCATCGTTAAATCATACTGTAAAAAAGTATCCTTGTACAGTAATGAATATTCTGAAAGTGGCATATCGGGTATGATTAAACCATCTATACCACATTCGGATGCATTCCTAAAGAATTTTTCTGCACCGTATTTAAAAATAGGATTGTAATATCCCATCAACACCAATGGCAATTGAGTAATTTGACGAACATTTTTTAATTGTTCGAAAAGGGTGTCAATTGTGAATTTATTTTGTAGCGCAATCATGCTACTTTGCTGTATGGTGGGTCCATCGGAAATGGGATCCGAAAATGGAATGCCAATTTCAATTAAGTCCGCACCTGATTTATCTAGTGCTTCTATTACAGCCAGCGTACTATCTAATGTAGGAAACCCGGCAGTAAAATAAATAGACAGTACCTTATTTTTCTTCCTTTCAAAGAGTTCGTTTATCCTGTTCATGGTTTTTTATGTTTGATATAAGTTGCTAAATCTTTATCACCTCTGCCAGATAAATTGATAACTACAACATCTGTAGTTTTAAATTTCACTTCTTCCAATGCCGCCAATGCATGTGCAGTTTCAAGGGCAGGAATAATGCCTTCATATTGCATAAGTCTATAGGCGGCATCCAAAGCCTGATGGTCTGTTGCATTTAAATACTGTACGCGTTTTGTTTCAAATAAATGAGCATGTATAGGTCCAATACCAGGGTAATCTAGACCAGCCGAGATACTATAAGGCTCATCTATTTGCCCATCAGCTGTTTGCATCAAATAAGTTTTGCTGCCATGGATTACACCGGGTGTTCCATTGACCATCGTAGCTGCACTATGACCTGGATGAATACCAAGCCCACCAGCTTCTACGGCATAAAGCATCACATCCTCTTCATCAAGAAAATGATGGAAAGCACCGATTGCATTGCTGCCGCCACCTATACAAGCTAGAATAGCTGTTGGATTTGGACTACCAGTTTTAGCCAACAATTGCGCTGCTATTTCGCGACCAATAACGCTCTGAAAATAAGTGACCATTTCAGGATAGGGGTCAGGACCAACTACCGAACCAATGATATAGAATGTGTTATCGGGATCAGCTATCCAATCGCGAATGGCTTCATTAGTAGCGTCTTTTAATGTTTGTGTTCCGCTTGTAACGGCTACTACTTTTGCTCCCAACAATTGCATTCGTTCTACATTAGGTGCTTGCCTTTCTACATCTTTTGCTCCCATAAAAACAATGCAATCCAATCCCATTAAGGCACAAACGGTGGCAGTAGCTACTCCATGCTGACCGGCTCCCGTTTCTGCTATAATTCTTTTTTTACCCATCTTTTTCGCTAATAAAATCTGGCCAATGGTATTGTTGATCTTGTGCGCACCGGTATGATTTAGATCTTCTCTTTTGAGGTAAATATTTGTTTGATAAAGTTCTGAAAGTCTATTGGCATAAAATAGGGGAGACGGCCTGCCTACAAAATCATTCAACAATAATTCTAATTCCTCCTTGAACGACGGCTCAGTAATGATTTGCTGATAAGCTGCTTTCAACTCATAAATGTTATTGTAGAGCATCTCAGGCACATATGCACCTCCAAATTTTCCATAATATCCATTTTCATCAATTGCGTATTTCATCTATAAATTTTTTAATTAAGTCAATGTTTTTTATGCCAGGTTCTATTTCAAATTTGCTGTTCAGGTCTATCCCTGCAAATGCCGGATGGATGAATTGTTTTAATTGATCATTGTCTTCAGGACCAATGCCTCCGCTTAATATAAATGGAGTAGAACCTCGATAGTTTTCCAGCAATTTCCAATTGAATTTTTGGCCACTCCCTCCATAATTACTCGTGTTGGTATCAAATAAAAAATAAGAACAGTATCCTTCGTATTCAGTTAATATTTTGAAATCAAAATCCTCATCAATTCTGAAAGCCTTTATTACTTTGATTTGCCTGCTGATTGCGTTACAATCATCTGCCGGTTCATTGCCATGAAGTTGAACGTAATCAAGGCCAAATGCTTTGGATGTTTCTAATAGCTGATCATGAGGTGCGTTTACAAAAACACCAACCTTCTTTACATTGTGTAAACCATAAACAAATTGGGTAAATAATGGTTCGTAACCTACAAATCGAGGCGATTTTTCATAGAAAATAAAACCTGTCATTGCTGGTTCATTAGACAAAACCTGTTCTATATTCATTCGATCCTTTAGCCCACAAACTTTAACCAGCATATAGTTGATTTAGTTGCTGAATAAATTTTGCACAGTTTTGTGCAGGATCACTTCCTTTCATAAATTGTTCACCAATCAACAACCCATCAAATCCTGCATTTCTAAGACCTAATGCAACATCAGGTGAGTGTATACCGCTCTCCGAAATTTTTAAATATTGCGCTGGTATCAACGGAAGTAATTCAAATGAAGTATGGATATCAGTTTTGAAAGTCTTTAGATTTCTATTGTTGACTCCCACAATGTCTATTTCATCAACCAGATTTTGGAGTTCATCTGCTTCATGTACTTCGAATATAATTTCCAGATTCAATGATTTTGCAAACGTTGCTAATCTTTTTATTTGTGCCTTATCCAATATGGCTGCAATCAACAATATGGCATCTGCACCAATTGATCTTGCCTCAACAATCTGATATTCGTCAATGATAAAATCTTTACGAAGGATGGGACAATAATTAAATTGCCGGGCTTGGGTAAGGTCTTTGTTGTTGCCGCCAAAAAAATGTTCATCAGTGAGTACAGATAATGCACTACAACCTGCCTGCATATAACCAATCGAAGTTTTTTCTACAGAGGCGTATTTATTCAACATCCCTTTTGATGGTGATTTTCTTTTGAATTCGCCAATAATACCGCTCTTTTCTTTTCTCGTCAGGTATTTTTTCATAGATACAATCGGGCTATCAAAATAGATAGATTGCTCTAAAAGTTGGGTTGGGAAAAGAATGGATTTTTCATTTACTTCTTTGCGCTTTTGCGCAACAATTTCTTCTAACTTGGTCATGATATATCTGTTATTTTTTTAAAAGTTTCAATAGCTTTTCCTGATTCTAAGGTGGCTTTGGATAGTGCCAGGCAGTCATAAATATTGAGCATGGGCTGCGCACATTGTATGGCAAATGCAGCGTTTGCAATGACTACATTTTTTTGTGCTTCAGTTCCGCTTCCATGCAATATGTTTATAAAAATGTCAGCAGCTTGTTCTATGGTGTCACCGGAATAGAGTTCTTCCGGCCGTATAGTTGGCATTCCAATATCTTCCGGACTGAGATAATCAACGGTATCGTTTCGAATGATTTTGAAATGACCGGTTAATGATATTTCGTCATAACCATCCATGGAATGGACAATGCTGAATGTTTTGCCGGTCTCCTGCATCAGATATTGGTATTTGCGTATATGGCTATGATGCGATACGCCCAATACTTGCTTAGAAGGGCTGGCGGGGTTTATCAACGGTCCCAATAAATTAAAAAAGGTTTGCAGACTCAATTCTTTCCTGATTTGCTTTACTTTAACCATGACCGGATGAAAAAGCGGCGCATGAAGAAAGCAGATATTTGTTGCTTCTAACTGTTTACGTAGTATTGATTGATCATTCGTAAATTGATAACCCAATGTTTCCAAAACATTGGAAGAACCACTGACGGAACTGGAAGCATAATTGCCATGCTTTATTACTTTTACACCAGCAGCAGCAACTACAATGGCTGATAATGTTGAAATGTTGAAGGTATTTTTTCCATCGCCTCCTGTGCCTACTATATCAATGGCATCTTGAGTGCCTAAGTCAAGTTTGTTGCACATCTCCATCATGGCCTGGATAAATCCATGCATTTCTTCAATATCCGGTTGGCGCATATTGAATGCAGAAATAAATGAAGCAATGGAGGACATATTATTTTCACTGATCAACAAGGAGGTCAATGCTTCCCTTGCTTGTTGCCTGTTAAACCGCTCATGTCTGAATAGTTGTGAGAGTTGATCTTTCATATTAACTATTTAACCAGTTTCTTATTATTTGTTCGCCATCTTTTGTCATGATACTTTCCGGATGAAATTGCACACCCCTCAAATCATATTGTTTATGCCTGAGCGCCATGATCAAACCTTGTTCATCTTCAGCAGTCACTTCTAGTTCTGGTGGGAGATTACTCCTGTTTACAATCCAGGAATGATATCGACCAGCATTAAATGCTTGTGGAATGTTGGCAAAAATGGGGTCGTTTGCTACTTGCCTGATCGTTGTTTGTTGACCATGAAATACATTGTCCATGTTTATTAGCTCTCCGCCAAAAAAACTGCCAATGGCCTGGTGGCCGAGACAAACGCCCAATATGGATTTTTGTGTTGCGTACGCTTTAATCAAATCCATCATCAACCCTGCTTCAGATGGAATGCCAGGGCCGGGAGAAAGCATGATTTTATCAAAATGGGCTACTTCTTCCAACTCAAAAAGATTGTTTCTTTTCACCTCGGGCATACGGCCAGTTATAGTTCGAACCAGGTACACCAGGTTATAGGTGAAGCTATCATAATTGTCAATAATGAGTATGTTCATTTTACAAAGTATTTGCTATTTCAATTGCATTGCGCAATGCGTTTATTTTATTGTTTATTTCTTGAAGTTCATTTGCAGGAACTGAAGAAACGGTAATGCCAGCCCCTGCCTGGTAATGAAGTGTATTTGCTTTACTTAAAAAGGAACGGATCATGATGGCTTTATTTAATGTGCCATCAAATCCTGCAAAGCCAATACATCCACCATAAAAGCCCCGTTGGGTCGGTTCTAACTCGTCAATGATGGTCATCGCTTTGTGCTTAGGCGCACCTGTTAGCGTTCCGGCTGGAAAAGTATCTGCAAGAATTTTTAATGGATGACTGACATCCAAAAGTTGTTCTCCTTCTACTTTTGACACCAGATGGATGACGTGTGAAAAGTATTGAACAGCCCTGTATTCAGCGACCTTTACTTGCGCAAAGTGTTTGCTTAGATCATTTCGGGCAAGATCAACCAACATGATGTGTTCGGCATTTTCTTTCTTATCGTTTATTAATTCGGCTGATAGTAACTGGTCTTTTTGGGTATCTCCTGTACGGCGGTAAGTACCTGCAATAGGGTAGATGGTGGCTTTATCTGGCGTAATTTTTATTTGCGCCTCCGGCGATGAACCAAATAAATGAAAACTGTTGTAATCAAAGTAAAACAAATAGGGCGATGAATTAATGGCCCTTAATGCCCGGTAAACATTAAAGTCATCTCCTTTGAAATTTAACTGAAACGACCTGGACAAAACAACCTGAAAAACATCGCCCCGATAGCAATGAGCTTTGCCTTTTTCAACAGTTTCCAAATATGTTTCATCTGTACAATTGCTTGTTTCTTTTGAAGTAGTCTTAAATGGATAAGATGCCACATTGAAGTTGTTGAGAATAGACTCTATTGCTGCGAAATCGGTTGGCTGTTCTTCTTCGCTTCTTAAAGTAACCAAAGCCATTTCACTTTTGTGATGATCTATAACGAGAACATACCGGTAAACGTCATATTTGATATCCGGAATGCTTACATCCTTACTACTGGCAATTTGAATGTTTTCAAAATACCGGATGGAGTCGTAAGCAAAGTAGCCAAACAAACCGGGGTACTCAAAACCTTCGGGGAGTGCCGATATGGAGAAAGACTTAAAAAAGGAAACCACTTCCGGTAGTGCAGCGGATGCAGAATCAAGCTTGGTTTTCTCGTTAGCTTTTCCAGGATAATTTTTTTCAAGGTTCAATCCGGTTACCGAAATACCTGCCATGGGATCAAAGCAGATATAGGAGAAATGATTTTTCTCAATAGATCGCTCAGAATTTTCAAGCAAAATACATTGATTAAAATGTTCCCGAACTTTAAGGTAAATACTGATTGGGGTTTCTTTATCGAAAAGGTATTGTTTGTAATTTGCTATTAATTTGAACTTCATACATCTCTATTATTAAAGTTTAGGGAATAAAAAAAGGGTTTGCGTAAACAGCAAACCCTTAAGGAAAAATATCGCAATGATATTAGCTGTTCACGTGTTGCCATCGTGTACGCCACCAATATTTATTTGCTATGGAGATTTTCATTTTCAATATTCGTAGTAATAAAAGTAAAATTGAATAATTCATTTCAACCTGCCAAATATTTTTTTAAATGATCGCAAGTAAGTCAGGGAATTTAACAGGAACTTAATTTCAATAGTTAGCAAAATCAAAAAATACTTTGAATAAATAGCTGTTATCCGGTTATTATTTTTATGTTTAACAATATAAAACCTACTTCCATAAAATGAAAACAGTTTACTTAGTTGGCATTGGGGTCATTATGTCAATGTGCACTGCTGCACAAACTATTTCTATTATTCCCGAGCCTCTGTCAATTCAAACCCGGGCTGGAACTTTCCAATTGAAACCCGGAGATAATATTGAAGTCAGTTCTTTGGATACAGGTATTTTGAATGTTGCCAATTATTTTGAAAGTAAAATAGCAATTGCTACGGGTTTTAATTTACCTGTAATGCAAGGCTTGAAAAGCAGCAAAAATGGGCGCATTCATTTTTTGTTGGATGTGGAAAAAAAATTCGGAGCGGAGGGATATGAGATAGTTATTAATGCTGATAAAATTGTTGCAACAGCCTCACAAGCAGCAGGTTTATTTTATGCAGCTCAATCTTTGCTTCAGTTATTTCCTAAGCAAATAGAAAGTAAAACACCGGTAACAGGTGTGAGGTGGGAAGTGCCGGCAGTAACCATTATTGACTCGCCAAGGTTTGCATGGCGTGGCTTGATGTTAGATGTAACCAGACATTTTTTTACTTTAAACGAGGTAAAGCAGTTTATAGATGAAATGGTAAGGTTCAAATATAATTTGCTTCACTTGCATTTAACCGATGACCAGGGGTGGAGGCTACAGATAGATTCATTGCCACGTCTTACTGAGTTTGGTGCATGGCGGCCAAAAAGAGAAGGTAAATGGGGCAATACACCGCCACCTGATTCTACTGAACCGAGGAATTACGGTGGGTTCTATACCCACGATGACATTCGGGACCTCGTAAAATACGCTGCTGACAGGTATGTAAATATACTTCCAGAAATTGACGTTCCCGGACATAGCATGGCAGCAGTAGCTTGCTATCCGGAATTGTCCTGTACACCGGGAAATTATCATGTAAACATAGGCGATAAATTCATGGATTGGCATGGGGGTGGCAAATTCACAGCATTGGTAGATAATACCCTTTGCCCTACAAATGAAAATGTATATGTATTTCTTGATAAGGTATTTACAGAGGTTGCCTCTTTATTTCCATTTAAGTACATTCACATGGGTGGCGATGAAGCTGCCAAGAATTTCTGGGAACAAAGCGATTCAATAAAGGCTTTAATGGCATCAGACACCCTAGCCAATATGGAAGCGGTTCAAAGCTATTTTGTAAAAAGAGTGCAACAGATCATCCATTCTAAGGGTAAAACGCTGATGGGATGGGATGAAATACTGGAAGGAGGTTTGCCGGCAGATGCATCTGTTATGAGTTGGCGTGGTACTAAAGGTGGCATTGCTGCAGCTAAAGCCGGGCACAAGGTAGTAATGACACCCAATGATTACGTGTATGTAGATCTTATGCAGGGTGATCCCATCATAGAACCTAAAGTGTATGCCACTGTCCGGTTAAACCAAACCTATAAATTTGATCCTTTGCCTGCAGGAGTTGATGCAACGATGGTTTTGGGAGGTCAAGGAAACTTGTGGACGGAACAGATTCCGAATATGCGGGCAGCACAATACATGCTTTGGCCAAGGGGTTTGGCAATAGCTGAATCCGTTTGGTCGCCAAAGGAAAAAAAGAATTGGAATACATTTATACAAAAGATTGAAAATGAGTTTCAACGGATGGATATCAGGCAGGTAAAATATGCCCGAAGTATGTACGAACCCATCTTTTCTGTGCTAAAAGACGGAGAAAATATTAAGGTAAAACTGGAAACTGAAATTCAGGACATCGTTATTTATTATTCTTTTGATGAAACAAATCCTGATGAGTTTTATCCAAGGTACATTGGCGTTTTAAGCGTTCCTAAAGACGCCGCCACGTTAAAAATAATTACCTATAGAAATGGCAAACCTGTTGGAAGACAAATAAATATGCCAGTTGATGAATTAAAAAAACGAGTTAAGAAATAAGGAATGGCAACTATTTTACTACTGCATGGTGCTATTGGTTCAGAAGAACAATTATTTCCTTTGAGAGATAAATTGTCAGACAGCAACCAGGTGCATTCTATGAATTTTTCCGGTCATGGTGGTAAGGAGATTTCGCATCCTTTTTCAATAAAATATTTTGCCGAAGAAGTGGTGGCATTTCTTCAACAACATCAAATTGAACGTGTCACCATTTTTGGATATAGCATGGGAGGATATGTTGCATTGTATCTTGCTAGGCATTTACCATTAATAGTAGAAAGGGTAATTACTTTGGCTACTAAGTTTGATTGGAATCCGGAAATAGCAGCTAAAGAAGTAAAACTATTGCAGCCCGAAATAATTGAGCAGAGACTACCCAAATTTGCAGAGACGTTGCAGCAAAGACATTTTCCGCAGGATTGGAAGCAAGTGATGCAAAATACAGCAGCGATGATGCTTGAGATGGGGCAGGAGAACCCGCTGACTTCTGAAGATATGGCCATGATTAGCTGTCCGGTATTGCTCATGATAGGAGATCGTGATAAAATGGTTTCCATCGAAGAAACGTTGGCCGTTTACAGAAAGCTACCCAATGCACAGTTTACAGTTCTGCCCAAAACACAACATCTTATAGAACAAGTTTTTATAGGGGATATCATTTATTTTATTAGCAGTTAATTTCTTTTATTTACTTTCTTACCGGAACATATATTTCTTTTGCGCATTTTCTCTGAAACAATAAATGCTTTGCATTTTTAAAAAAGCAAGAATTTTTGTTTATTTTAGTTGTCTAAAAACAACTACTATATGAAACAAAAATTGTTTGTACTATTTGCAGCAGCATTTTTAATGACTGCCTGCAACAATGAAAAATCCCAAGGTGAAGAGAAAGATTCGCAAAAGGAAGAATCCAAGGATTCTATGGTTGCCGACATGACCGGCCCCCCTGATTCGACACAACAAGCAGAAATGATGAAGAAGTGGCAGGATTTTATGACCCCGGGTGATATGCACAAAGAGATGGCAAAGCATGTGGGAACCTGGGAAGGAGAAGTCAGTCAATGGATGGATCCAAGTGCGCCGCCAACAAAAGCAATGGCTAAATCTGTAACCACAAGCGCTATGAATGGCTTATACCTGATGGATGATTACACTAGTACCATGATGGGGCAGCCGATGATGGGACATGCAATCATGGGCTATGATAAAATGAGAAATTTATTTGTTTCTTCATGGATTGACAACCTGGGTTCAGGTATAGTACAAATGGAAGGTAAATACGATGAAGCAACCAAAACGTTGAATATGAAAGGAAAGCAAAGCGATCCGGGAATGGGTAAACAAACGGATATAAGGCAGGAGCAAAAGTGGATAGACAACGATACATATGTAATGGCTATGTATGGCACGGGACATGATGGTAAAACGGAGCAGAAGTTTATGGAAGGAACTTTTAAGCGTGTGAAGAAATAGGTAATTAATGGGATTAAAGAAATTGAAGGCTCCGGTGCAAATTGTTGTATCGGGGCTTTTTCAATAAAGTGACTGATGGGATAACAAATTAGTTTACGTCATTTCTAAACCAAACTTCTATAAAAAACTTTTACTTTAATGATTCTTATTGTAGTGCTTGTTTTCAAGTGACCAATACATCATTTCATTTTCCGTCTTCAATAAATGAAAACTTAATTTTGTTAGCAGATTGATGGAGTTGATATTTTCCAAATGACAGGTAGCCGTAATTTCTTTTACCATTTCGTTTGTCATTGCCCAATTTATAAGTGCAGTAACTGCTTCTACCGCATAACCTTTTCGTCTTTCTTCTTTAATCATACCATATCCTAAATCAATATTTTTTTCTTCGTTATTAAACCCTTTAAAACCAGCATCTCCAATTATTTCCCGTGTCTCTTTTTTGATGATCATCCAGGATTCATAACCTGTCGGACATTCCACTTTATTTAAGTTGTTG
>JANPHE010000065.1:0-1502 GCA_031424295.1 Segetibacter sp.
GACAGCAGGTATAACCGATGAACTGTATGCAGGACTGAACACGGCAATAGACCTGGGATATCTAATGGCTAAACGTATAAAGGTGTATGCCCGTAAGAATGGCAACCTGGTACTGGTAAAGGATGTGGACTTTGCTAAAAGTGAACTGGATGACGGCAGTTTTAAAGCAATAACAGACCGCCTTTGGCTGATAGCGAAGCGGGGTGAAGAAAATCTGGCTGCGCTGGCTGATTATAAAGTAAAACCCGAACATGTGGCTGCACTGAATGAAGCGATTGATGATATAAAAGATAAACCTGCAGTGAGAAAAAGCCTGACCGGGGAGAATGTAGAAAGTACCGCTGCCATCAAACAACTGCTGAAAGAGACACTGGATAAAATGAACAATGAAATGGATGATGAAATAGAAGCACTCTGTGAGAATGATGAATTTGTAGAGGGCTATTTTGCAGTGCGGAGAACCTATGATTTGAAAGCACGTGGAAAGGCAGAAAAGAAGGAAGCGTAAACCATTTTGAAATAATGAAGAAGCCGGCGAGAGCCGGTTTTTTTTATTTGTACAGCAGAATTGATGCGTTATTTTTAAGAATAGAAAGGGAAGCTATAGATGAAGAATCTGAGATGAGCGATAAGGACCATAGCTATGCCCATTTTTAGCCCTTACAATTGGGCCTCACCTGCAAGATTTACACATTTTGCAGGCTGTTGGTGAAGATGATAACAGCAGCGTAAAGGTAATTGAGGTGATGAAGTGGTTTGGGGGACGCGGATGGGATGGATTTTTGGGAGCGTAGGGAATGAGGCTGTTGGGGGTTGATGATTACTTGTCTTGGTATAATTCTCTAATTTAATAGTATGAGGGAATAAATCTTTATGTAATTTGATGGCGAATTGGATTAACTATAAAATCAACCAGGGGTCTATGAATCAACTAAATGCAGAAGTAATTCTGAGCAACTTAATAAGGTACAAAGCATTGCCAACCTATCAATTTGAAAGAAGGATAGATGCTTTTATTCAGCCTTATTTAGATGGTTTTTTAAATAAACATTTGCAATGTGCAGGTGAGTATAAAATGATTTACCCGGAATTTCCATTGGATGCAGAGGCTGCAAAAAGCAATGGAGAAAAAACGCAACATGCTTTTTATGCAGACTATCTTTTTTACAACAGTACAATTCGTAACATCCTTTTTGTAGAGTTTAAAACGGATACCGAATCTGTTAACATCAACCAATTTAATTATTATGCCCGGAAGTGCAGCCTAGGCTGGCCAACTTTGTTACAATTTTATATAGAAAAGACAAAAGGAGGGAAATACCAGAAAAAATATGTTGCCGGATTAAAATTTCTAAAAGATCAGGCAAGTGAATTGGTAGGCTGCAATGCCTTTGACCCGCCATTAGAGTTACTAGAACCAAAGAAAAGTGGTATTACTAATTACATGCGTGCTTGTGCATTTAAACCTCCAAGTGACATTACCGTTGACTTTATGTATTTGG
>JANPHE010000066.1:0-61600 GCA_031424295.1 Segetibacter sp.
TATTGGTCACCGCCGGCTATAAAAATGGCTTCTGCATTAGCGATCTGTCTTAATACATATGGATCATTGGCTGCCGCTACATTTTTAAACAAAATGGTCTCAACTGAATTAACAGAAACGCCTAATTGGGAGTATAAATAGCTATTATACCCATTCGTTCCTGTAGTTCTAAGAACCACTATATCACCTCCTCCTGAGCGTTGAAGAAACCAACGCATCGCATGATCTTCCTCGGTAGCCCCACCCATTAGACATAGTCCAAACTGGGTCTGTGGTTTTACATCAGCGGTATCTCCAATAAAATAACTGGTATAGTTTTGTGCTTTTCCTAAGAAAGGTTGAAATAGCAATAATAATAGAAGTGATCTTAACATAAAGAAAATTAAAGATTGTAAAACTACTTTTAAATCAGTCTAGATACTCAAATAAAAGAAGTATTGGAAAATCGGAACCTAATTTCTTATGACAAAACCTAACATAACTCACATATAAACCTCGCAAGAACAATTTCAATAGTCGTCAATTTCAATAGATCTTCCAATTCCTCAAAAAATCAATTGACTTAACCATATCATTGTGCATTATCCGATCTTCCTCTACAAACGTGACTTGGTCTCTAAATGCAGAAACCAAATTTTCTAAAATAGGAGATGATTTTGCAGGTCTTCTAAATTCTAAAGCTTGAACGGCAGTCATTAATTCAATAGCCAATACTTTTTCCACATTTGCAATTACCCGATAGCATTTTGTTGCGCCGTTTGCTCCCATGCTTACGTGATCTTCCTGGTTGTTGCTACTTGGTATGCTATCTACAGAAGAAGGCGTAGAAAGCTGTTTATTTTCGCTCACAATGCCTGCTGCTGTATATTGAGGTATCATAAAGCCTGAATTAAGACCAGGATTCTTAACCAAAAATAAAGGCAAACCTCTTTGACCACTAATCAATTGATAAGTACGTCTTTCCGAGATACTTCCAATTTCGCTCATTGCTATACTTAGAAAGTCAAGTGCCAATGCCAATGGTTGTCCATGAAAATTGCCTCCGCTTACTATTAAGTCTTCATCAGGAAAAATATTTGGATTATCAGTAACGGAATTTATTTCGATGAGGAATGTTTTAAGCACATGATGAAAAGTATCTTTAGTAGCCCCATGAACTTGTGGAGCACATCTGAAAGAATAGGGATCCTGAACATGGTGCTTTTGCTGTTGCCCTATCTCACTTCCATCAAGATAATTTCGGATTGCCATAGCAGTGTTTACTTGTCCCTTGTGGTTTCGGATAGCGTGTATCTTTTCATTAAGAGGTTCAATACAGCAATTAAAAGCATCCCACGATAAAGCGGTCAGCAAATCAGCCATATGAATCAGATGCTCCGCTTTTTGCAAGCACCACATGCCATATCCAGTCATAAACTGGGTGCCATTTATGAGTGCCAAACCTTCTTTGCTGTTAAGGCTAATGGGTTGCCAATCCAATTGTTTTAGAATATCAGCTGATGGATGTTTTTTCCCATTATAATTTACTTCGCCTAAACCTATAAGTGGTAAAGACAAATGGCTTAATGGAGCTAAATCACCACTTGCACCCAGTGAGCCATTGGTAAAAATAACAGGAAGTACATCACAATTGTACATTTCAACCAATCTGTTGACCGTATTGATATGTACCCCACTATGGCCATAACTCAATGACTTAATCTTAAGTAAAAGCATCAACTTGACTATATCCTGAGGAACCTCTTCACCTAGCCCACAGGCATGACTCATTAGCAGGTTATACTGCAATTGCTCTATTTGATGATCGTCAATTCTTACATTCTGCAAAAACCCGAAGCCAGTATTGATACCATAAAATAGGTTGCCATTTTGCTTCAACTTCTCATCAAGATAAGAGCGGCATTTGGTTATTTTAAGTTGGGAATCATCAGATACAGCTATTGGCATTTGATGATTAATAAGGCTTTTTACTTTCTCAAAATCTAACCATGTATGGTCGATTGGAAAATGATCAGTTTTCATTTTGTGTAGAATTATAACAAGCAATTAGGCAGCAAAGTAGGCAATTGTAGAAAAAAGAAAAAACTTATCCTAATCAGGAAATAAAACCAGCAACATTACTGGCTTTAGCTGACCAAGAACCGTTTGCTTAAATTTTAAATTCCTATAACCAATTTATATATTAAATAATTATTTTTTAAAATTATAATAAAAAGTACTTTCTAACCGAGGTGTCAAAAGTTCCAAGGTACGAGTTCGGTAAGGCTAAAATGATAATTAACTGTGACGCCCTTGTGAATACCACCTACAATATCCCCTTCACCTGACTTTCGCCTAAATCTACGCAGATCATTATATTGGGAAAATAACTGTTGCAGGATTTCAACTTTTTGATAGAAAAAAAGATGCTTGTTTTTGCCAACAATACATGGCCGGTTGAGTAAAACCCAGACAATTGAAGTCGGTATGTTTGTCTCATGAAACAAAGAAAAATACCTTAGCAGATCGCTGAGGTTAAGTGCAACAGTTTCAGAGGGCATAAGCGAAGATGTGGGTAAGGCCGATTGAACTTTCATGAAAGTACGCTGCTGTACTTTAACCTCAACATAGTTATGTATTTTTCCATTGAGATTGTGAACAACAATATCCGGATAGCCCGAATCTATGGTTTTGGATGCCTCGTATTTGCCTGATTGGTTAATCCGATCAATAATTAGTTTTTCGTACTGTTCAGAAAAAGAACTGTCATTTTCGAAGTTATAAACCCCCTTGCTTATCCCATCACATCTGGTATGGCATACTTCACAATCGAAAACAAACTTGCTAATGTTAACATGTGGCATTTGAAAAACTAAATAGACAAATAAAACTACGAAATATTATCAATTGAATTTGGCGGATAGTTTAGAATAATCAAGTGTTTTGTTCCCCTATCGTTTCTTCCACGAACATTGTATGTATACGTTTTATCAAAGTCGACAATATAGAATGGAGCCGTGCTATACAATGCTCTAATAAAGGATGTTTCTTTAATTACAACCATACATTTTGCTTTACATTTTACAATTGCATTTCGTAACCGGACTTGATCATCACGTGTAAAAGCGTTTTGATCATACTCAGAAAATTCACTGTCGTATGGTGGGTCCAGAAAAACAAAATCTTCAGATGCAGGTGCAGTTTCGTTCATAAATTCATCAAAATCCAGATTAGAAAAAACTGCATGCTCCAATAATTCCTTTACCGGTTTTGAAAAAATTGCTTCCACTTTTGCTCTGAAATTTTTCTTATTGTATGCGATACCGCCATAAGGTATATTAAACTCCCCCTTCTTATTAAATCTAAACATAGAAGCATAACAAAATTCACGTACAAAGTACCAATTAGCTACAGCTTTTTCAGGTGACATTGCTAACCTACTTTTAGCAACATCATTGGTCAATTTTCTTAGGTATAAATACAAACCACTTTTTACGCCTGTTTCAACATGATCTAGCAATTCATGCTCCAAAAATGTTTTGCTTTCTTTATGTTGAATATGCTTTATCCTGTTGAATTTATCATTCAAGGAATGGACAAGAAATGAGATAAAATCATCAATTTTTACAATGAATTTTTTTTGAAATAATGGCTTAAATTGAAGTTGATCAATACTTTCAATATACCCTGCTATAGTTCTCGATAGTTCTGATTTGTCAATCGTATGATTTACAAAATCAATGAAGGCACTTAGCAAATTTTTACTGATTTGCTTTGAAAGAATAGTAGCCTGGTCCCATGCGTCAGCGTAAATATTCAGATGCCTAAAAAAAACTTTATTTTCACTGCTTATAAGTTCATAAAATTTAAAAAGATCAGTGCTTTTATCATTTAAAAAAGCATTGCCTTTGGGTTGCAAAGCAAAAAACACACCTCCTCCCCCAAAAAAAGCTTCATAATAATTATTGAATTCAGGTACAAATTGTGAGAATTCTAAGAACTCATCATATTTACCCCCCGTCCACTTTATAACGGGGCGCACTTTAATCCCTAAATTTTGCTCAACTTTTGATTTCATGATTGTACAATAAACAAATGCAATTTTGATTATTTGCGGCGGTTGAACAAGTATATTTTTAGAATAAATTAGACATCAAAAAAATAAGTGGTTGATTTGAGAATTTTACTACCAAACATTATAAATGTAATCTATAAAATTTTCAACTCCCCATACGAATAAAACTAGTGTCGTAAAGAAATATTAAAAGAAGAAGAAATAGCTTCCAAAACTATGAAAACAGGCGCATTATGGCTCCATGTAAACTGTCACAATTCAGCAAAGGCATCTTATGAAAGAAACGATTACCATATTATCCGAGAAGAAAATATTGATATTGGAAATGGTTATTTTATGAACGATTATTTGATGGAGAAAAAGATGTAAGATAGTAAACTTAATATCCTGAATTCAAATATATATTTGCTTTTTCCGCTGCTTCAATCGCCTCAAACGAAGAAAGTACCTCAGCCTTTCCTCTTCTCACACAAACATTGTGTTCATAGTGAGCTGAAGGTTTACCATCTTTGGTTCTAACCGTCCAACCATCATCATCATAAAACACCTCTTTAACTCCTAAGTTAATCATTGGCTCAATGGCGATTACCATTCCTTCCTTGAGTTTAGACCCTGATCCTCTTTTACCAAAATTTGGGACTTGCGGATCTTCATGTAAACTTCTACCCAACCCATGACCAACCAACTCTCTAACTACACCATAATGATGTTGCCTTTCACAATATTCCTGAATAGCAAATGCAATATCCCCTATCCTATTTCCCTGATGGGTTTTTTCTATCCCCTTATACAAAGATTCTTTGGTCACCTTCATCAACTTCAGTACTTCTTCACCTGGATCACCAAGGGCAAATGTATAAGCACTATCGCCATGAAAGCCATTCTTAAAAACACCTAGATCAACAGAAACAACGTCACCTTCCTTCAAAACATTGTGCGTTGGAAACCCATGTACAACTGCATCATTTACAGAAATACATGAAGCAAAAGGATACCCTCTATAATTCTTGAAACTAGGAATAGCATTGTTATCAAGCATCACTTGTTCAGCAAGATTATTTGCTTGCATTGTTGTAACCCCTGGCTTTAAAAATGAAGCCACTTCAGCCAATACGGTACCTACAAGCAAGCAGCTTTCCCTCATTAATGTTATCTCAGCTTCTGTTTTATAAAAGATCATATCACGTGGTCTAGACATCTTAAAAATAAACCTGCCAGTTTTCTGGCAGGTTTACAAAATTATTTCAAAAAATATTACTAAACGGATGCAGTCGTAACCTGTCTTCCTTGAACTCTGCCACTGTTCATCAATCCATCATATTGTCTCATCAACAACTGTGTTTCAATTTGCTGAAGTGTATCTAGTATAACACCAACCATAATCAACAAAGAGGTACCACCAAAGAATGATGAAAACTGACTTGTAACTCCAAGTCTTTGTGCAAATCCGGGTAATATACCCACCAATGCAAGAAAAACAGCTCCCGGCAAGGTAATTTTATCCATAATGGCACCAATATAATCTGATGTAGGTTCCCCTGGTTTTACACCTGGAATGAAACCATTACTACGTTTCAAATCTTCACCCATTTGTTTTGGGTTAAAAATTAAGGCAGTATATAAAAATGTAAACGCAATTACCATTACTGAATACACCAACATGTACCAGAAATTGCTATGATCACCGAATACTTTTGCAACTCCTTTTCCACTCTCTGTAAATGAAAAAAGTGTAGGAAGAAACATAATTGCCTGAGCAAAGATAATTGGCATAACACCAGCCATGTTAACCTTCATCGGAAGGAATTGTCTTGCACCGCCAATTTGTTTATTGCCAACAATTTGCTTTGCATAACTAACGGGTATCTTACGAACACCTTGAACAAGTACTATAATACCCATTATTATCGCAATGAAAATTGCAAGTTCTATAAGAAATATCAATAATCCACCGCCACCACGAGTTTGCTTAGCTCCAAACTCTTGTATGATGGCTTGAGGAAAACGTGCAAGGATTCCAACCATAATGATAATAGACGTACCATTTCCTAATCCTTTGTCTTGAATTTTTTCTCCCAACCACATTACAAACAATGTTCCTGAAGTTAGAATTACAATTGTAGAAAGGGTGAAGAAAGGCGCATATGATTCCAAGATAGCTTCGCCGTAACCCGGTCCATGCAAATAAGCAACATAAGCACTAGCCTGGAAAGCCGTAACAATAACCGTTAAATAGCGTGTCCATTGGTTAATTTTCTTACGACCACTATCACCCTCCTTCTGTACTTTTTGCAATTGAGGAACCAGAATGGTCATCAGTTGCATAAAAATTGAAGCAGAAATATATGGCATAATACCCAATGCAAGAATAGAAGCTTGTGAAAATGCTCCACCTGCAAAAGTGTCAAACAAACCCAATAAACCTCCATTTTTTGAAGCACTTGCCTGAACACTTGCCAATATCTTAGGATCAAGACCAGGCAATACGATATGAGTACCTAAGCGGTAAGTAAATACCAGAGCCAGCGTAATCAATATTTTACTACGCAATTCTTCGATTGCCCAGATATTCTTTATGGTTTGAATAAATTTTTTCACTTGATAATTTGAATTGTTGGTGTAAATCTCGTTAAAGCCAAAAAGACGCATCAATGATGCGTCCGGCAAATATCGTAAAAATTATCTTACAATTTCAACGGTGCCTCCAGTTGCTTCGATAGCAGCCTTGGCTTTTTCACTGATTGCATTGACTTTGAATGTTACAACGCTTTTCAGTTCACCATTACCTAATATTTTAATAAGGTCTGTTTGACCAATTAGACCATTAATGTATAAGTTCTCTGGAGAGATTTCGGTGAAACCGTATTTTTCAATAATGCTCTCAATCTGACCAAGGTTTAATACTTTATAATCAATTCGATGTGGGTTTTTAAATCCACGCTTTGGAACTCGACGCTGAATTGGCATTTGACCACCTTCGTGACCTTTTTTGCTCTTATAACCTGCACGGCTTTGTCCGCCCTTATTACCCTTTGTAGCTGTACCACCCTTACCAGATGCTTCACCTCTACCCAAGCGCTTTTCTTTATGAGTTGAACCTTGCGCCGGTTTTAAATTGTGTAGTTTCATTTACTTTATTTTTACTTACGGGGTTATTTTCCCCTCGCTTATTAATTTGAACTTGTTGATTTAATAATTAGCTTAAATACTAATTACAATCTTCCACCTTCAAAAGATGACCTGCTCTTTTCACCATACCTAAGATTTGTGGAGTAGCCTCTACTTCAACAGAAGCATTCATCTTTTTCAAACCCAAAGCAGTAACTGTTCTTTTTGCAGTTTCAGGCCTGTCGATAACGCTTTTTACCAATGTAATTTTTATTCTTTTCATTTGTTTTAGTTTCTCGAGTGAATGTCTAATATTAGTTAATAATCTTAAACACTGAACCGGTTTTATGCACTAAATACTTTCTTTAAACTAATGTTTCGAGTTCTTGAAATGGTTATTGGCTCTCTCAACATAGCCAAAGCTTTGAAAGTTGCTTTTACAACATTATGCGGATTGGCAGAACCTAGGCTCTTTGCAAGTACGTCTGTAATTCCAGCACTTTCCAAAACAGCACGCATGCTACCCCCAGCTATTACACCAGTACCATGAGCTGCAGGTTTGATAAAAACTTTGGCTGCACCTTCTTTAGCCAATTGGTCATGAGGAATTGTTCCATGCATAATAGGAACCTTAATCAGATTCTTCTTAGCATCTTCAATGCCTTTTGTAATTGCTTCCTGCACTTCCTTTGCTTTTCCTAAACCATGTCCCACTACACCTTTCTCATTACCTACGACTACCAAAGCAGAAAAACTAAAAGTACGTCCACCTTTTGTAGTTTTTACTACACGGTTTATTGAGACTACTTTCTCTTTCAGTTCCAGGTCACCGCCTTTTACTTTATTTAAAATTGGTTTTGCCATCTTAATTTGAAAATTTGAAAATTCGAAAATGCTCTATTTCTTTTTTTATATAAAACTTGTTATTATTCAGATCTAAAAAATCAGATCAAAATAATCCAATTAAACTAGAATTGAAGTCCACCCTCTCTTGCTCCATCAGCCACAGCTTTCACTCTACCATGGTAAAGATTTCCACCTCTGTCAAATACGCAAGTTTCAATTCCCAATTCTTTAGCTTTCAATGCTAGTGATGCTCCGACCATTTTGCTTTTCTCCACTTTTGGTGCAGTTTGAGCGACGATTGCTTTTTCTTTAGAAGAAGCAGCGGCAAGTGTATTACCTGCAACATCATCAATCAATTGAGCATAAATTTCGGCATTACTTCTATATACAGCAAGCCTTGGTTTTGCAGCAGTTCCAAACACTTTCTTACGAATACGATAGCGAATCTTCTGCCTCTTTATTAATTTGTCCATTTTATTCTATTTACATCCCGATTCTGCCGGGAATATTAATTTTATCTTTTATTACTTACCTGCAGCTTTACCAGCCTTTCTACGAATGAATTCATCAGAATAACGAACACCCTTTCCTTTGTATGGTTCAGGCTTACGTAGGCTGCGAATTTTTGCTGCAACAGCACCCAACAATTGATTATCGGTTCCTTCAAGCATGATCTTAGGGTTCTGACCTTTTTCTGTTAAGGTTGCAACAGAAATTTCTTTTGGAACATCAAAAATGATATTATGAGAAAATCCTAAAGAAAGGTCAAGCATATTACCTACGTTGGTAGCCTTATAACCTACACCCACTAATTCAAGTTTCTTTGCAAATCCTTCTGTAACACCTTTAACCATGTTAGCAACGAGTGAACGATAAAGTCCATGCATAGCACGGTGACGGATCTGATCTGTAGGACGAGTTACATTTACTTCACTTCCATTAACCTCAACCTTAATATCTCTGTCGATTACTTGCGTTAATGTTCCTTTTGGCCCTTTAACTGTAACTGTATTATCAGCACTTACAGAAACCGTAACACCACTGGCAAGAATAACCGGTTGTTTACCTATACGTGACATAGTTCTAATTTGAAAATTTGAAAATTAATAATTCGAAAGTGTTAAGTCAGGGTTTTCAGTTACCGTATAGAAAACTTAAATAGCACCTAAACTTTATTCAGAAACAATTAGGAACACTTTCAAATTCCAATTGTCTTATACCTTAATAAATATAACAAAGAACTTCTCCGCCAACCTTTTGAACCTTTGCTTCCTTATCTGTCATTACTCCCTTAGAAGTAGAGATAATTGCAATACCCAAACCATTTTTTACTCGCACAAAATCTGCTGGCTTCGAATATTGACGTAATCCCGGACGGCTAACTCTTTCCAAACTACGAATAGCTGGGACTTTGGTAGCCGCATCATACTTCAACGCTATTTTGATAACACCTTGCTTGCTATCATCCTCAAATTTATACTTAAGAATATATCCTTTATCGTATAAAATCTCCGTAATACGCTTCTTCAAATTGCTCGCAGGAATTTCTACAATTCTGTGATTTGCCATTTGAGCGTTTCTAACTCTTGTTAAATAATCTGCTATCGGATCAGTTACCATTGTTTAATGAAATTGAATGATTAATGTTTTTACAATGCGATATCCACTTTTTCAATCCGAAAAATGTTGGATTGATCTTGTTTTACCAGCTTGCTTTTGTTACGCCAGGAATTTTTCCAGCTAAAGCCATGTCTCTGAAAATGTTTCTTGAAAGTCCAAAGTATCCAACATATCCACGTGGACGCCCTGTTAACTGACAACGGTTTTTCAACCTAACAGGAGAAGCATTTTTTGGTAACAAATCCAATCCTGCATAATCTTTTGCGGCTTTCAACGCAGTTCTTTTTGCAGCATATTGGGCAACCATTTTCTCCCTTTTTCTTTGCCTGGCTTTTACAGATTCTTTTGCCATATTATTGTTGATTGTCTTTTTTAACGTTTTTGAATGGCATTCCCAACTCTTTTAAAAGTTCGTAAGCCTCTTCATTTGTATTAGCAGAAGTTACAAATGTAATATCCATACCAGTAATTCTGTTTACTTTATCAATGTCAATTTCAGGAAAAATGATTTGCTCAGTAACACCTAAAGTATAATTTCCACGACCATCAAAAGACTTATCATTGATACCCTTGAAATCACGAACACGTGGTAAAGCGACAGCTATTAAACGATCAAGAAACTCATACATTTTCACACCGCGAAGTGTTACTCTTGCACCAATTGGCATATTCTTTCTCAACTTAAAGTTTGAGATGTCTTTTTTAGACATAGTAGAAACAGCTTTCTGTCCAGAAAGTGTTGTAAGCTCATCTATAGCTACGTCCACTAATTTTTTATCAGTAACTGCACCGTTAACACCACGGTTAAGGGAAATTTTCTCAAGCTTTGGTGCCTGCATAATAGAGGTATAACCAAACTTTTTCATCAAAGCAGGTACAACTTCTTGTTTGTACTTATCTGCTAATCTTGGAGTGTAAGTTGTTGTTGCCATTATTTAATTGCCTCCCCTGATTTTTTTGCGATACGAACTAATTTGCCTTCTTGGCGTACACGTTTTACTTTAGAACCAGAAGCTGTCTTAGCATCCCACAACATTACATTGCTGATGTTTATTGATGCTTCTTTTTTCACTAGACCACCTTTAGTGTTTTGAGCACTTGGTTTAGTATGTCTGGTTACAATGTTCACACCTTCTACTACAACACGACCATCGCCTTTGTCGTTATGTATTACTGCTAATACTGGACGAGGTTTTTTGAGGTCTTTGTCATCACCGGCTATTACCACTACCTGGTCGCCTTGTTTGATGTTGTATTTAGGTTTAAATCTGTTGCTCATTTTATTTATTTTTCAAGCTTTAAGCTATCTAGTTAACTTTTATGTTGAGTGCGGTAATGATGATAACAAATTCATCATCGACATCACTATAATACCTCTGGTGCCAGTGAGATAATTTTCATGTAACCCTTATCTCTTAATTCTCTTGCTACTGGTCCAAAAATACGAGTACCTCTAGGCTCATCAGAGTTGTTTAATAATACAACTGCATTGTCATCAAAGCGAATGTAAGAACCATCCTTGCGACGCAATTTGTTCTTTGTTCGAACAATTACAGCCTTAGAAACAGTACCTTTTTTAACACCTGCCGCCGGCATAGCATCTTTTACAGTAACCACTATCTTATCTCCGATCCTAGCATAGTCCTGACCTGAGTTACCCAAAACCCTGATGCACAATACCTCTTTTGCACCACTGTTGTCAGCTACGTTTAATCTACTTTCTTGTTGTATCATTTTTTGCCTCCCCACCCTCCAAAAGAGGGATTTATTTTAGTAATTTAATGATCCATTTTCTAGAGCTCCAATCTAAATCCCCTTTGAGGGATAAAGCGGATCTTACTTCACTTTCTCAACAACTTCAACCAGTCTCCAACGCTTAGTTTTGCTAAGTGGACGAGTCTCCATTATCTTGACAATATCTCCGATGCTGCATTCATTCTTCTCATCATGAGCATGAAAGCTACTTGTCTTCTTTACGAACTTACCGTAAATAGGGTGTTTTACTTTTCTCTCAACAGCTACAGTCACGGTTTTATCCATTTTGTTGCTGCTTACAACACCAACTCTGATTTTACGCAAATTTCTTTCTAACATTGTTATGCTTATTTTTTATTAGACGCCTAACGTTCTGTTCTTTAATGCTGTTTTTAAACGGGCTACATCTCTTCTTAAAGATCTAATGCTTTGAGGATTTTCCAAAGGAGAGATAGCATGAGCAAATTCAAGCTTTTTCAAACGAAGTTCATCTTCTTGTATCCTTGACTTCAGATCAACTGCATTTAAATCTTTGATGCTCTTATTAAAATCGAATTTCTTGTTAGCCATTGCTAATTCTATTTATTGTTTTTATTATGCCTGTAATTCTCTGCGAATTACGAATTTTGTCTGAATTGGAAGTTTTTGTGCCGCCAACGCAAATGCTGCTTTTGCTACTTCTTCAGAAACACCATCTGCTTCAAATAAGATACGTCCTGGTTGTACAACAGCAGCCCAATATTCCGGATTACCCTTACCCTTACCCATCCTTACTTCCGCAGGTTTGTGCGTAATCACTTTATCTGGGAAAATGCGTATCCAAACATTACCTTCTCTTTTCATAGAACGGGTCATTGCCTGTCTTGCAGATTCTATTTGACGGTTCGTTAACCATACTGAATCAAGTGCTTTTAAACCAAATGAGCCAAAAGCCAAGGTAGCACCACGTTTGGTATCCCCTTTCATGCGGCCTTTCTGCATTTTCCTGTGTTTGGTTCTTTTCGGCTGTAACATCTTATATTTAGTTTCTCGTTTGTATAATTATTTTTCTTTCAGTAGAAAATTATCTACCTCTTCCACCGCCACCGCGGTTATCTCTTCCTGCACCACCACCACCACGATTATCACCTCCGCCTCTTCTATCACCACCTCTAAATCCGCCTCTATCATCTCCACCACGGCTATCTCTTCTATCACCAGGTCCAGGTTGATCTTTTCCACCAAGGAAATTTGGATTCAACTCTCTTTTTCCTAAAACTTCACCTTTACAAATCCAAACCTTAATACCTATTTTACCATAAACCGTTTGAGCAAAAACACTAGCGTAATCAATATCCATACGAAGTGTATGCAATGGTGTACGTCCTTGTTTGATTTCTTCACTACGTGCTATCTCTGCGCCACCCAATCTTCCACTAACTTTTACTTTGATTCCTTCGGCACCCATTCTAAGCGCTGAAGCAATGGACATTTTGATTGCTCTTTTGAAGTTGATACGATTTTCAATTTGTCTTGCAATGGTATCTCCAACTATATTAGCATCTAACTCAGGACGACGAATTTCAAGTATATTGATTTGAACATCATCCTTGCTGGTTAGTTTTTTCAACTCTTCCTTTATTCTATCCACTTCTCCACCACCTTTACCAATGATGATTCCTGGCTTAGATGTATGAATAGTGATGATTAATTTTCCAAGGGTTCTCTCAATTACAATTTTAGAGATTCCGCCTTTGTTAATCCTCGCCATAAGATAAGTTCTGATCTTATGATCCTCTATCAGTTTACCAGCGTAATCTTTATGATTACCGTACCAGTTACTTTCCCATCCGCGGATGATACCTAACCTTGCACCAATAGGATTTGTTTTCTGACCCATATTTTGAATATATAAGTTTTACTATTAATTTTTAGAAGCTTTGATCTCTTTTGTGTCAACAATTATTGTAACGTGATTGCTACGCTTACGGATCCTGTAACCACGACCTTGTGGTGCAGGGCGCATACGACGAAGGGTCTTTGCTCCGTCTACAAAAATTGTTTTAACAACCAGGGCAGCATCTGCAGCACTGTTGCCTTCATTTTTTTGTTCCCAGTTGTTGATTGCACTTTTAAGCAATTTACCTAACGGTGTTGAAGGATGTTTCGGATGAAACTCCAGCGTTGCAAGCGCATTCTCAACAGCCATACCGCGAATAAGATCCGCCAGCAAACGCATTTTACGTGGCGAAGTGGGATAATTCATCAATTTTGCTACTGCTTCCATTGTATTTAATTTCAGGTTCCAGCGGTTAAATGTTTGGTGTTCAAATTTCTTGAACCTGGCAAACCTTCAACATGTTGAACTTTTTATTGTTTCTTGTTTGAGTGTCCTTTAAAGTTTCTGGTTGGCGCAAACTCACCTAGTTTGTGACTTACCATAAATTCAGTTACATAAACCGGTATAAACTTGTTGCCATTGTGAACAGCAAATGTATGTCCTACAAAATCTGGTGTGATTGTAGACCGGCGAGACCAGGTTTTAATAACCGATTTCTTTGCAGTACCGTCATTAATTGCTAAAACCTTGTTCTCAAGCTTCGCTGCAACGTAAGGACCTTTTTTAATTGAACGACCCATATATTATGAGATAATTTGAAATTTTAAAATTACTTAGCTAACTTTTTACCGTTACTTCTTTGGATAATCATTTTGTCGCTGGCTTTTCCTTTGGTTCTTGTTTTAAGACCTCTTGAATACTGACCAGTTCTGCTACGAGGCTGACCACCGGAAGCTCTACCTTCACCACCACCCATCGGGTGATCTACAGGGTTCATAGCTACACCACGTACACGAGGTCTGATGCCTTTCCATACATTGCGACCTGCTTTACCCATGCTTTGCAAACTGTGATCGCTATTGCTTACCACACCTACAGTTGCATAACAGTTGATCAGTATTTTTCTCAACTCGCCACTTGGCATTTTGATGATTGCATACTTCTCTTCTTTGTTGGTCAATTGAGCCGAAGCACCTGCACTTCTTACTAATTTACCACCTTGTCCAGGTTGCATTTCAATGTTGTGAACAACAGTACCTAGTGGCATGCTTTTCAATTGAAGCGCATTTCCTAAATCAGGTACAGCAGCGTCTCCACTGATAACAGTAGTGCCTACTTGCAAACCTTGTGGAGCAAGAATGTATCTTTTCTCACCATCAGCATAATGCAACAAAGCAATAAACGCTGTACGGTTCGGATCATATTCTATACTTGCAACAGTTGCAGGAATTTCTTTTTTATTTCTTTTGAAGTCAATAATACGGTAAGCCTTTTTGTGACCACCTCCTATATACCTCATTGCCCTTCTACCCTGGAAGTTTCTTCCGCCGGTCCTTTTTATAGGCTCCAACAAACTCTTTTCGGGAGTATCTGTTGTGATCTCAGCATAGGCATTACCAATTCTCCATCTGGTGCCTGCTGTTGTTGGTTTATATTTTCTTAGTGCCATCTTATCAATTTTTGCGAACTTATCAGCGCCGCCTACTATTAATTATTTTGGATTAGATGTTTCCGTATAAATCTATTGTTTCGCCTTCTGCTACGGTTACCATTGCTTTCTTGTAAGCAGGCTTCTGGCCTTTTACAAATCCGGCTTTTGTGTAGCGTGTTTTATTTTTACCAGGTACAACCAAAGTATTTACATCTGTAACTTTAACGCCATAAAACTCTTCAATAGCTTTTTTAATTTCAAGCTTGTTGGCTTTACGTGCTACTTTAAAAGCATATCTCCTCAACTTTTCCTGTTGAGCATTTGCCTTTTCTGTGAGTATCGGTTTTACTAAAACTTCTGCAAGTCTCATCTTACTAATTTGAAAATTTGAAAATTCGAATATTTGAAAATAATTTTATCATTACTGAAGTACTTTCAAACATCCACTTTATGCTACCGCTTCTTCTTCTGTGAATATTTTTGCTGCACTCTCGGTCAACACCAACACATCAGCATTGATTATTTCATAAGTATTAATATCACTTAACAAAACAGTTGCTGCATTCGGAACGTTTCTGCTACTTAAGTGCAACATCTCATTGTACTCAGGAACAACAAACAAAGTTTTCTTATCAGAAACTTTCAGATTGTTCATGATGCTAAGGAATTGGCTGGTTTTTGGTGCAGCCATGTTGATATCCTCAACCACTACGATAGCACTATCCTTCGCTTTGTAAGACAATGCACTGATCTTTGCAAGGTCTTTCACTTTACGATTCAACTTGATATCATAACCGTGCGGTTTTGGTCCAAAAATGGTACCACCACCTTTGTATATTGGGTTACGAATGTTTCCTTTACGTGCGCCACCGGTACCCTTTTGCTTGTGAAGTTTACGGCTTGCACCTTGTACTTCTGCACGGGTTTTCACTTTGTGCGTACCTTGACGTTGAGCTGCCAAATATGATTTTACAGCCAGGTAAACCACATGATTATTAGGCTCTGCACCAAATATATCTTCTGGTAATTCAATTGATCTGCCTGTAGGCTGACCTTGTATATTTAGAATGTCTAGTTGCATATTATTTCTGAATTAAAACGATGGAACCAATATGGCCTGGAACAGAACCGCTGATTAATATATAATTTCTTTCAGGGAAAATTTTCACAACTTTTAATCCCTTTACTTTCACTCTATCCTGACCCATACGGCCTGCCATACGCATACCTTTGAATACTCTTGCAGGGTAAGAAGATCCACCAATAGAACCCGGTGCTCTCTGGCGATCGTGCTGACCGTGAGATGCTTCACCCACACCATGGAAACCGTGACGCTTTACAACGCCCTGGAAACCTTTACCCTTAGTTGTACCAACTACTTCGATATTATCGCCTTCAGCAAATATTTCGCAGGTAATAGTTTCGCCTAAAGATTTTTCTAATGAGCTGTTTCTGAATTCTTTTACTACTTTCTTAGATGTAGTGTTGGCTTTTGCGAAGTGATTAATTTCAGCCTTAGTGGAGTTTTTTTCTTTCTTTTCGCCGTAAGCGACTTGTATAGCGTTGTATCCGTCTGTTTCTACAGTTTTAACCTGTGTAACAACGCAAGGGCCAGCTTCAATGATGGTGCAAGCTGTTTGCTTACCATCGGTACCGAAGATGCTTGTCATCCCAATCTTTTTACCAATAATTCCTTTCATGTTTTATTGTTTTGACCCCGATGGTTAAAAGGACTTCCGCCTGTGGCGGAATCGATCCCCGTTTGCCACCGACCTTTTCCTTTTTTCTTCGAAATGATATTGACTATCAACATTCGATGATGGAAGTACCGATGGTAAACAAACCTCGAAGGGCTTGTTCATATTTCACCTCACTTTTGACGGTGAGGAATGTTTTTTTATTTTGATCAGCGCTGCTTATTTACTTTTTTAAAGAAGTCATTCGCAGATGATATTTGTAAGAACTATTTACAATTTTTTCCCTTATGGAAAGCATTGATTTTGTTATGCCTTGATCTCTACTTCTACACCTGATGGCAAATCAAGTTTGCTAAGTGCATCTACAGTTCTAGATGAAGAAGTGTAGATATCCAGCAATCTTTTGTGCGTACACAATTGGAATTGCTCACGTGCTTTTTTGTTTACGTGCGGAGAACGCAATACAGTGAAAATTTTCTTGTGTGTAGGTAAAGGAATAGGACCTGTTACCACAGCACCTGTACCGCGAACGGTTTTCACAATTTTCTCAGCAGATTTATCTACTAAGTTGTGATCGTAAGACTGCAATTTTATTCTTATTCTTTGAGACATAATCAAACCCAATTTTATTAATTGGGAGCGCAAAGGTAAGGGGATAGACTATACCAAACAACATTTTTAAAAATAATTTTGGCTTAAAATGAAAAAAAAGGTGATAAAAGCTGAAAAACGGGGTAACTTTTTGATGATAAGGGGTTTTTTGAAAAAAGTCTGAACACTTTGAACTCACCACCCGAACGGATAGTAAGCCGTCTCCTCCAGCAATGGGCCTCGTTTGTATATTATATGCATATTATCAAAATTAAAAAGGTACTTCCATGCCTTTTGAACTAAGCTACTGTAGGTATTTTACACACGGTGTTACAAAGCCTATGCATTAGACCTACTATCATCTTCTATTCAGCATTGAAAAGAGCTATCTACACTCTTTTCATTCGTGACACACCCCCACGCGGTCAAAAAATACATTTACATATATAAATACAATTCGACGGTTTGTTTAATTTTCTTATAAAGACATTGGATTAAATACCAAATACTTAATTCCTTCCTTTTTAATAATAAAATTCAACTGCAAAAGGTTTGCAAGATCGTTATAGTTATCATTGATTGTTTTAAACTTAATACTTATGTATGCATTGTCTTGAGAAAATTTTACTACTGGTAGGATTGTCCTCGAAGTGCCTTCACCTGCAACCGAAAAAATATATAATGATGTATATATGTTTTTGCCTCTGAACTTACTTTCCAAAAGAGTATTTTTTCCCTCTTGCTCAATTTTATTACTGGAAAATTCTAATTTTTCAACTTTCGTTGAAGGGCCTAAAACTTTATAGTCAAATTCGAATTTTTCCCCACAAGAAATAAATAACAATATTAATAAAATATACCTCATTTAATGTCCTTTTGCTTGAATGTAATAAAAATTTATAGGATTCCCTGCTAGTTGAAGTGTTCCGAAGGGGCACTTCAATTTATTATGAAACCTAGGTCTCCCGAAAAAAAGTCGGGACAAGTTGCGACCGGTATAATTTAAACCAGTTCCAATTCAATCTTACCTTTCATTGTTGTGCAATAATCAATTGCGCTACTATACTTATTATGCAATGTTTCATACACCATACCAGCTCTGAATTATTGAACTTGTTTAAATTAATTTTTAAATCCAATCTGCTCCCTATCTTCCCATTTTCTTTGCGCTGCCTTTTCGTCTAACAGGTTTTCCATTGAATCATAAATTTGGTTTAGTTGTGTATCGTGTTCACCTAGTCTTTCTTTTATCTGTTTGAGTTGCTCCCTTGTATCGGTTTGCTTCAATAATATCCGTCTTACTTCTAAAAAGGCTCTCATAATGGCAATATTCATATTAATTGCCTTGTCCCTGTTTAGTACGCCACTTAACATTGCAACGCCCTGTTAGGTAAAGGCATAGGGGGTAACACTTGTATTGCGTTTGTTTTGAGATGCAGTAACAGATTGTGACCTTAAAGAAACATTGCTTTCAGATGCGGTAACAGATTGTGACCGGATAGATTGCCATTCAGCTTCAGTTAACCGAAACATAAAATCAGTTGGAAACCGTTTAATATTCCGTTTTACAGCTTGGTTCAAGGCCTTTGTCTCAACTTCGTAAAGTTGTGCAAGATCAAAATCAAGCATTACCCTTTCACCCCTTATTTGGTAAATCCTGTTTTGAATAGATTGCATTATCTGCATAATGATCGTTTTTAAAAATCTAATTGTATTTTATTAGCTGCATCACGATTGGTTTGATCCATAACTTCTTTGTAAATCTACATGGTTTTTTCGCCTTTGAAGGGACTATCACCTGCAACTGTAAAGCGGGGTATTTTGTCGCCCTCTAACAGATTGAATAAACCCCCTCCAAGGTTTTTTTCACCATTTAGGTTCTTTGCATAAATGTCTGAAATAACTTTCAATCTTTACCTGCAATTTTTTACCGCAACCATTTTGGAATACCTCCTGGTCATTCGGACAGGGAAACCCCTGTTTGCAAAAAATACTTACAATACTATTTGGGATAATGAATTTAACAAAAATGAACCTTACTTACACAATTCACAACCATTTTCAGGCACATCAGTCGCAGGTGATAACACCGTTCAACACCGCTAAGCCTGCTTCTTTTTTGCTAACACCATAGGCGAAATGATACATTTGTTTTGCATCCAAAAACAAAAAAGCCCCCCCTTTGGAAAGCCTTTAAAATATTGTCAATAATCTCTTCCACACATTACTCCCAAACCCTATCCTTTATCTCTTCATACACTTTCCGTATTCCCTCCTCCAATGAAATAGAAGCCTTCCATCCTAAACCATTAAGCCGGGATACATCCATAAGTTTTCTTGGCGTACCATCGGGCTTTGTGGTGTCGTGCTTTATTTCACCTTCGTAACCAACTATATCTTTTATAAGCAAAGTAAGGTCTTTGATGGTAATGTCTTCGCCTGTTCCTACGTTTACAAAAGCTGCTTCATCGTATGTTTCCATTAAATAATAGCAGGCTTCGGCTAGGTCATCTACATGCAAAAACTCCCTAAGCGGTGAGCCGCTACCCCACATTTCTATAAATGGTTGTTGGTTATTCCTGGCAACAATCATTTTGCGAAGCAAGGCAGGCATTACATGACTATTGTTGAGGTCGTAGTTATCGTTCGGGCCATACAAATTGGTTGGCATTACCGAAATGAAATTGCAGCCATATTGCGAGCGATAATTTTCGCAAAGCTTGATACCGGCTATCTTGGCAATGGCATACGGTTCATTGGTTTGCTCTAAAGAACCGGTCAAAAGGTATTCTTCCTTTAAGGGCTGAGGTGCCAATTTAGGGTATATACAAGAAGACCCAAGAAACATGAGTTTAGTAACCTTGTGTTCAAAAGCAGCATGAATAACATTAGCCTGGATCATCAGGTTTTCGTACAAGAAATCGGCTCTGTAAACATTGTTGGCATGAATGCCTCCTACCTTGGCCGCTGCTAAAAAAACGTAGTTCGGTTTTTCTTTTGCAAAAAATTGACCGACAGCTGATTGGTTTCTTAAATCCAATTCAGAAGATGTGCGCAAAACAAGGTTATTGTATCCGGCATTCTTCAGCTTTCTCACAATAGCACTTCCGACCATTCCCCTATGCCCCGCTATATAAATCTTTGCTTCCTTTTCCATAACCAACGCTCCTATTCGTATTGATTCATAATTTTAAACCCACTCTGCTTCAGCAACACTTCCCTTTTGAACAGCTCGAGATCAGAATGCACCATTTCGCTGGCCAATTGCTCTAGCGTATAGGTCGCAGTCCACCCCAATTTTTCTTTTGCTTTAGAAGCATCCCCTATCAAAAGTTCTACTTCTGTAGGGCGGAAATAACGAGGATCTACCTTTACGACGGTTGTACCCACCGGCACCTGGTATTCTCCATGGCAGGCTTTGATCACCCCAATTTCGGCTTCATCTTTTCCTGAGAATTCGAGTTCAATATCTACATTGGTAAAAGCTATTTTTACAAAATCTCTGATCGAAGTTGTAATGCCGGTTGCCAACACAAAATCTTCGGCTACATCATGCTGCAATATCCTCCACATGCCTTCTACATAGTCCTTTGCATGACCCCAATCTCTTAACGAATTAAGATTTCCAAGGTACAGTACATCTTGCAATCCAAGAGCAATTTTTGCAGTGGCTCTGGTTATTTTACGGGTAACAAAAGTCTCCCCTCTCAATGGAGATTCATGATTGAATAGAATACCATTGCAGGCAAACATATTGTATGCTTCGCGGTAGTTTACGGTAATCCAATATGCATACAACTTCGCTACAGCATATGGAGAACGAGGGTAGAAAGGTGTAGTTTCGCTCTGCGGTACAGCTTGCACCAAACCGTACAATTCGGAAGTGGAAGCCTGGTAAATTTTTGTCTTTTTGGTAAGACCCAATAATCTAACTGCTTCAAGTATTCTTAATGTACCAATACCATCAGCATTTGCTGTGTATTCCGGTGTTTCAAAACTTACATGCACATGGCTCATTGCGGCCAGGTTGTATATTTCATCCGGTTGTACTTCCTGAACGATACGAATTAGGTTAGTAGAGTCTGTAAGATCTCCATAATGCAAGATTAGATTTCGTTGGGAAACATGCGGATCCTGGTATAAATGATCAATCCTATCCGTATTGAAAAGAGATGCTCTTCTTTTAATGCCATGGACAATGTATCCTTTGCTTAGTAGAAGATCAGTAAGATATGCTCCATCCTGGCCTGTGATTCCGGTAATTAAAGCAACTTTCATTGTTTTGCGAGGGTTGGTTTTTTAAAATATTAAGAACGTTAAAAGTCGTAGTAATAGTTTGAGAGGTTAGTAACAATTCCAAAACTAAAAAATGTTTCAGAGGTAGATTTTATATCATTTTTCCTAAACCTGTTTCCAACCTGGGCCTGAATATTTGTATTCCATGCCTTGTTAATTGTCCAACCAAAAGTAACTTGATTATACCCTACTTTTGTATTTAGGCCATCCAAAGTTTTAATGCCAAGTTCAGGTACACCCGCTTCTCCACCCCACAGATTGTTGCCATATAAATTTCCATTATAATCCTCCCCTACAATTGCAAAAACGCTGTGCAGTTCGGCATACCACCTATTCTTTCTGAACTGAAAGTTATTGATAACTTCATGAAAATTGGCACCAAGTGGATGTGCTAATGCCTGGCTATAATGCGTATAATTCTGATTTATTTTTCTATGCCCATAGGTAAAAGGTCGAACGGTATTGTATTCAAATCTATAATTAAGTCCTTTCAGTTTTAAAATGTCTTTTGTCCAAAATCCTAACTGTATTCCATATTTGTTATTCAAGTGTTGTTGCTTATGCTTAAATGTTTGCTGCAAATTGATATCATCCAAAACAAACTGGCTATAGGCAAATGAATTTTTAGAAAGCTGATATTTAAAATTCAGACCAAGCATAGCATTATCCGTTGAGCCAAGGGAGAATTCAACCGGACGTAAGAAAAGAACAGGATTTAAATATTGCAAGTCAAAACCTCTGGTAGAAGTTGTATCATTTCCTTGCCACATAATTGACTCGAAAATACCAATCTGAAACTTCTTAGAAACATCAAGTGTCAGGTAGTGTATGGTTGAAAATTTTCTTTGAAAATTGTCATTAATTTCAACTTTAGGATTTGCGTACTGATTATATAAAACAGTATAATTAATTTTCCAAAATTTTGCATGCAAACGCAAATAAGGATAATTAAACGCATTGTCTGAAAGTAAAAGGCTTCTATAGCCGTCTCCAATAAAGTTTTTCCCATATCCTAAAACCATATCAAACCTATCTGATGGCACATATGAGATACTTGCATCAGTCCGTGCAAAATCGAATGCTGTACCCTTAAATTTCCTACTTCTACCTTGTCCCGGGACAACTCTGTCATTCTGAAAAATAAAAGAGTCTACATACACTGGAAATCTGGCCTGGTTTTCAAAAAAGGCCAAATTGAACTGTACTTTTTTACCAACAAGACCATAAGCATTAAATCCTCGTGTAGAAACATAGGTCATTTTATTTAGGTCAGTGGCCTTGCCTCCTGAATAACTAATAATTGGATCCAAAAAGAGATGAACGTCTTTGTCGTGAACTTCGAAGAGGTGATCATTGATCAGCTTTTGACCCCAGTTTTTGTACTTGTGCTTAACTGTATCCCATTTATTCAAAATGAAACTGTTTGCTATTGCAGATACTAAAGCCGGATGATTCTGCAGGAGCATCGGCTTCACACTTGTCGACCTTACGCTATCACTGGTAGCATAAACTGAATACATTTCATTGTTATAAAAATTGTGAAGCGGCAATAATTGAGCAATTGTTGCAGAACTAAAGAAAACCGATAACAAGCAAAATAAAATCCTTGCAGAAATTGTATTCATTGGAATTATTTTAATTAACCAAAATGAGAAAAAAATTATCGGCTTTTGAATTCTTTTGGCTGTTTATAAAGTTCTTCATTTGACAATGATTTGAAATAATCATAAGTCAACTTCAATCCTTCTGACCGGGATACTTTTGGAACCCAACCTAGCAATTCTTTGGCTCTTGTAATATCAGGCTGCCTTTGCTTTGGATCATCTACCGGCAATGGATTATAAACAATTTTGGTATCTACATTGGTAAGCTTTAATACTTCTTCTGCAAATTCCTTCAAAGATATTTCGTCCGGATTTCCAACATTAACAGGATAAGCATAATCGCTCATCAATAATCTATAGATACCTTCTACCAAATCACTAACGTAGCAGAATGACCTTGTTTGCGATCCATCTCCAAAAACGGTAAGGTCCTCTCCTCGTAAGGCTTGTCCTATAAAAGCTGGCAAAGCCCTCCCATCATTTAGTCGCATTCTAGGTCCAAAGGTGTTGAAAATTCTAACAATCCTGGTTTCTACTCCATGAAAAGTATGGTAAGCCATCGTAATAGCTTCCTGAAACCTTTTTGCCTCATCGTATACGCCTCTTGGACCAACAGGATTTACATTTCCCCAATAATCTTCATTCTGAGGATGTACCAACGGATCACCATAGACTTCGCTTGTAGAAGCAACAAGAATTCGAGCCTTTTTATCTTTTGCTAACCCAAGGCAATTGTGTGTACCCAATGAACCAACTTTTAAGGTCTGAATTGGAATCTTTAAATAATCTATTGGACTAGCAGGAGATGCAAAATGAAGGATATAATCGAGCTGACCAGAAATATGGATGTACTTAGTAACATCGTGATGAAAGAACTCGAAATTTTCCAATGGAAATAAATGCTCAATATTTTTCAGGTCGCCTGTGATCAGATTATCCATTGCTATGACATGATATCCTTCACCAATAAATCTATCACATAAATGCGATCCTAAAAATCCAGCTGCACCAGTAATAAGGACTCTTTTCTTACGCATAATTAGTTTATTGTAACAGTTTGTCTACCAATACTTTCGTAATGAAATCCCCCATTTTTCATTTTCTCCAGGTCGAATAAATTACGCCCATCAAAAATAGTCTTGGATGGTAATAAACCGCTAATCTTATCGAAATCAGGGGTTCTGAATTCAGACCATTCTGTTGCAATAATTAAGGCATCTGCACTCTTTAATGTATCATATTGATTATCGCAATAAGTTAGCTTATCACCATAAATCTGCTTCACATTATTCATTGACTCGGGGTCAAAAACTTGCAATTTGCAATTGTCTTTCAACAATTCGTCAATAATCTCTAATGCCGGTGCTTCTCTAATATCATCAGTATTTGGTTTGAATGATAGCCCCCAAATTGCAAAAGTTCTACCGGAATAATCTCCAAAAAAGGCTTTCATTTTCTTAACCAAAAATGATTTTTGTTCTTGGTTTACCAGTTCAACTGCCTTCAAAATCTTAAAATCATAATTTACATCAGCTGATGATTTTACCAATGCCTTTACATCTTTTGGAAAACAACTTCCACCATAACCTATTCCTGGAAACAAAAATCTTTTTCCAATTCTTTCATCACTGCCTATACCCTTTCTTACTAAATCTACATCTGCACCAAATAATTCACACAACCTTGCTATTTCATTCATGAAAGTAATCTTTGTAGCAAGGAAAGAATTAGCAGCATACTTTGTAAGTTCTGCCGAATTCTCGTCCATAAAAATAATTGGATTTCCCTGTCTGACAAATGGAGCATACAAGTCTAACATAATTTGTTTAGCTCTTTCAGATGTCGTACCAATAACAACGCGGTCGGGCTTCATAAAATCATCGACAGCTACTCCTTCTCTTAAAAATTCGGGATTGCTCACCACATCAAAATCAACTGTTGCATTTTTTTCTATAACACTTCTCACCTTGTTAGCAGTTCCTACAGGAACTGTACTTTTGTCTATAATCACTTTATATTCAGTAATTATTTTTCCCAGATCATCCGCTACTTTTAAAATATACTTCAGATCGGCGCTGCCATCCTCTCCTGGTGGCGTAGGCAAAGCCAGAAAAATGATTTTCGCATCCTTTATACCTTCTTCTAAATTAGTAGTAAAACTTAGGCGTTGTTCTTTGATGTTACGTAGAAATAATTTTTCCAAGCCGGGCTCAAAAATTGTAATTTCTCCTTTGGAAAGTTTTGATATTTTATTTACATCAATATCAACACAAGTAACCACATTACCAGTTTCAGCAAAACAAGTGCCCGTTACCAAACCTACATACCCTGTTCCAACAACAGCTATTTTCATGAAATAAAGCGTTTTTTTAATTTATTATTTATGGAATTAAAATGCGTTCTCCTCTCCCCTAATGCTATTATATATTGTCAGCAATATTATTTTAAAGTCAAGCCACATACTCCAATTCTCCATATACCAAATATCATGTTCGATTCTTCCATGGAGGTCTTTGGTCATCTTTATTTCACCTCTATAACCATTAATTTGGGCCCACCCGGTAACTCCAGGCTTTACATAATGTCTGATCATATAATGATTAAGTAATTGAGAATATTCTTCTGTATGCTTAAGCATGTGAGGTCTAGGGCCAACCACCGACATTTCTCCACGAAATACATTGAAAAACTGAGGCAATTCATCAATATTGCTTTTACGAAGAAAGCGACCAATCCTGGTGTAACGGTTGTCATCTCTTGTAACCTGTTTTTCATTCGCATCCTGGTTTACCTTAAGGCTTCTAAATTTGTAGCAAAGGAATGGCAAGTTGTTTTTTCCTGACCTTAATTGCGTAAAAAATACAGGACCTCTTGAATCTAACTTAATAATAATAGCCATCAATGGAACTAACCAAGAAAGTAGCCCAAAAATAAGCAGGATGCTAAACACGACATCAAAAGCTCTTTTTTTTATTTGACTGTCAAGATTTTCAAGAGGTTCAGTTCGTAATGAGAGGATGGGGATATTTCTGGCAAAATCAATATGAACTTTTCTATTGATAAACAACTTAAAATCAGGTACAAATTTAAACCTGATAAAATTTGTTTCTGCATCGTGCGCCAAGTCATATAAGTATAGATTTCTTTCGGGAGAAACTGTAGAGTAAATTTCTGAAATATTATTGGCAATTGCATAGGTAACTACATCATTTATCTTTCCTAAGAAAGGGAAATCGGGTGAAGCTTCATTATCATTTTTATCTTCAAAATAACCAACAACTGTAATAGAATGGTCATATTTATTAAAGTTGTCAACCAATTTTTTTGCAAGGTCATTGTATCCAATAATTACTACTCTTTTATCTGTCGGATAATGTCTTCTAATATAATATGCTGCACCCGAATACAAAGTTCGGCTAATGACAATGAGGGTTCCAAAACCTACATAAGTAAGAATTACATATAATCTGGAGTAACTAAAATAATAAAGAAATATTGCCAATAAGGAAACAGCAAAGAATATAATGAATGTTGTTATAGATTTTCTGAAGAAATAATCGTGATTTTTTTGTTTGCCAACATAAAGCGACAATGCAAAAGCGCAAATTATCCATGCCGCATTGTTTATAATGAATAAAATAAAATAGTCCCTAGATACAGGTATTCGCTCCATAAACAACATCAGAACTGAATGCACTATGTTTAGGCACACAAGATCAAAAACAGCAAATGAAAACCTGAAAAGGTTACTTGAGCGGCTATTCATAAATATTTAATACTATACGATCAATTACCATAACAATAAAAGAAACCATACTAATCGAAATAAATCATTGATAGAAGCAAATTAAGAGATCAAACTACTTAATTAATGTTAATGATCTTGATTACTTTTAAATGAATTAAATTTAAATAATCCTGCGAAGATAGTCTCCATAACCACTTTTTGCATATTTTTTTGCAATTTCAAACAAACCATCCTTTGATAAAAAACCCATTCTATATGCCACTTCCTCAATACACCCAATTTTCTGACCTTGCCTTTTTTCAATAACTCTAACGAACTCCGATGCATCACTCAGCGAATCGAAAGTTCCTGTATCAAGCCAAGCCGTTCCTCTATCCATAACTCCAACCTTTAGCTTGCCATTATTCAAATAAACTCTATTGACATCTGTAATTTCATATTCGCCTCTTGCCGATGGTTGAATATTCTTAGCTATTTGAACTACGCTATTGTCATAAAAATAAAGGCCTGGAACTGCAAAATTTGATTTCGGATTTATAGGTTTTTCTTCAATGCTTACCGCATTAAATTTTTCATCAAACGCTATAACTCCATACCGCTCAGGATCCGCTACTTCATATGCAAACACAGCAGCACCATCTACATCATAAAATGACTGAACCAATTTACTAAACCCGCTTCCGTAAAAAATATTATCTCCTAATATGAGTGCCACCTTTTCATTCCCAATAAAATTTTCACCTATTACAAACGCCTGGGCGAGTCCATTTGGAACTTCCTGAACTGCATAGGAAAAATAGCAACCTATCTCTTGTCCATCACCCAATAACCGCTGAAAGTTTGCGCTATCCTCTGGCGTTGTAATAATCAGGATTTCTTTTATCCCAGCCAGCAGCAATACCGATATTGGATAATAAATCATTGGCTTATCATAAATAGGCATCAACTGCTTACTTACTGCCTTAGTTATTGGAAACAATCTTGTTCCTGATCCGCCTGCTAGTATTATTCCTTTCATGCTAAAATAAAAAATTAGAAAGTGAAAAAATATTGAATTACAAAACTTCGAATGAGTTACTGCCTTTCAAATTTTCTAGTAAAGGCAATTGCTTATCTTTAGTAGAAACGATTAAATCTTCTATTTTTAACTGCCAATCAATATTAATTGCAGGATCATTGTATAAAATACCACCCTCAAAATTTTTGTTGTAATAATTGTCACATTTGTAAAAAAAATCTGTAGTATCACTCAGAACAACAAAGCCATGAGCAAATCCTCTGGGAATAAATAGTTGAGTTCCTGAACTTTCAGATAATTCTACTGACAAATACTGCCCATAGGTAGGTGAATTTTGCCTAATGTCGACTGCAATATCAAGGACTGTACCTTTTAAAACCCTAACTAATTTAGCCTGTGAAAATTCCCCCACCTGAAAATGTAATCCACGCAGAACTCCTTTGAGAGAATGAGACTGGTTATCTTGTATAAAATTGACATTTAATCCTGTATTTTTTTTGAAAGCTAATTCATTATAGCTTTCAAAAAAATATCCTCTTTCATCCTTGTATATGCTGTCATGTATGAGATAGCAACCTTGAAGTTTTGTTTGTTCTACTTTCATTTCTATCTATTATCATACATTTTGCTATAATACTGCATATAAGAACCTGAGGTTACATGTGTAAGCCATTCTTCGTTGCTGAGATACCAATCAATGGTTACAGCCAATCCTTCTTCAAAAGTAACAGATGGATACCAGCCTAACTCTTTATTAATCTTGGCCGCATCAATTGCATACCTCCTATCATGTCCGGGTCTATCTTTTACGTACAAAATCAGATTTTCGCTGGTACCTTGGGGATTGCCCAATTTTTCATCCATTAATTTGCAGAGCAACTTTACCAAATCAATATTTTTCCATTCATTGAAACCTCCAATATTGTAGGTTTCGCTTGGATTACCTTTATGAAAAACTGCATCTATTGCAGTGGCATGGTCTTTTACAAATAACCAATCTCTTGTGTATAATCCATCCCCATACACAGGCAATGCTTTTTTTGTAATAATGTTATTTATAAATAATGGAATGAGTTTTTCCGGAAAATGAAAAGGTCCATAATTGTTTGAACAATTAGAAATAACAAAAGGTAAATCAAACGTTTCACCATAGGCCCTAACAAAATGGTCTGATGAAGCTTTGCTTGCAGAATAAGGCGAATTGGGATGATAAGGTGTAGTTTCTGTAAAATGACCAGTATTGCCTAGTGCTCCATAAACTTCATCTGTGGAAACATGGTAGAAGAGCTTACCTGAAAATTCATTTTTCCAATGTTTTTTTGCTGCATTTAATAAGTTAACCGTGCCCACAACATTGGTAAAAACAAAATCCATAGGCGAGTGAATAGAACGATCCACATGAGATTCTGCGGCGAGGTGAATAACATGAGTTATGTTATGGGATTCAAAAACTTTTTCTACATCTGGGATATCTAAAATATTTGTTCTCTCAAAAAAATAGTTTGCAGCATCTTCAATGTCTCTCAAGTTTTCTAGGTTTCCAGCATAAGTAAGTGCATCAAGATTGATGATCTTATATTCAGGATACTTATTGACAAACAATCTTACTACATGAGAACCTATGAACCCAGCACCTCCCGTAATTAGGATATTCTTACTCATATTACATTTAATGTTTCAAAATAATGATAAGAAGCAAAGATATTAAAATGAAATTCTCATACATCATTACCAATGAACAGGAACTACCAAGTACCAAACAACACTTGCTAAAAAGCTAAAACACCAAAAATTTAATAAATCTATTCGCAAAACAGCGGCTCAATGCAAATAATTCAGCTCAAGGAGCTAATATTAATTTTCCAATACAGTATTATAAAAGGCTAATAAATTCTTGCTTTCAAATTCCCAGGATAATTCATTAATCACTCTATTATAACCAAAGTCACCCATTTTATTTCTTTCCTCAGGATGATCTGCCAGCCACATTATTTTATCAGCAAAATCCTGGGTACTAGTGTTAGTTGCATATAAAGAAGCCTCCAAAGCAGAGAACCTACCTTCTTTTAAATCATATTGAACAATAGGCTTTTTTAAAGCCATATATTCCATGATTTTATTCATTGTGGACAGGTTGTTCATTTCTGTTGGGCGGTCGGGATTTACACAGATGTCAGCGGTATTTAAAATATCTACCATTGCTTCATCGTCTACTCTTCCGTAGAAGTCAACAAATTCACCAAGTCCCATTGCATTTGTCTGATCAACAATCTTCTGAAGCTCTGTACCTCCACCTACAATTGCAAATTGAATATCAGTTCTCTTTTGACTAATATACTTTACAGACTCAAGTAAAAGATCCAAACCCTCTTGCTCGCCAATAACACCAACATAACCAACTAAAAAATTTCGTCCTTTTTTATATTTCACATTTCCTTCCGTCAACTTTAATCGATCTAACTTTGGTCCGCTTCTAACAACAAAAACCTTATCTGAAGGCATTTTACCACGTTCTATTGCTATCTCCCTGTATGAATTGTTTGTAGCTATACTATAGTTTGCTGTAAGAAATGTCAAACGCTCTACGACAAGTAGAAACTTATAAAAAATGCCCTTTTTATTGTATTTGGCAATGTATAGTTCTGGGTTAATGTCATGGTGATCAAAAACATACTTCACACCTAAAAGTTTATAAAAAATTGCAACGATAAAAATAAGATCAGGAGGATTGCAACCATGAATTACATGAAATTTTTTACGAGAATAAATCTTCAAGCTTAACCAGAATTCCCAAAAAAGTGCAGTTGAATATTCAAACAAATAACCAATGGCACCACTGGCTTCATGGGGCAAAGGATGGCGATAGATATGAATGTCATTTATTACTTCATACCTTTTTGTGTAACCCTTCATGACCGGGGAAATAATTGATACTTCAGCACCATTTTCCCTCAATGTATTTGCTTCCTGCCACACCCTTCTGTCAAAAGGTAATGGAAGGTTTTCCACGATCATCACAATATGTTTTCCTGCGAGGTTGTTTTGCATTATAGACTTCTTTACCAGTTAATACCGATATAATTGTTATTCTTTTGCCAAGTGCTTTCTGGCAATTTTACCAAATCAATGACAGTTTTGCCAGATACCGATTGTAAATTTTGAATAAACTCTTCTTCCTTATTGCAAACAACAATTACATCACTTTCCTCAATAACTTTCTTTATGTCCGGATTTAATATTTTGGTAAGATGTGGAATGTGTTTTTCAATATATTCCTTATTCTTTCCAGTTAACCTGGCAAGTTGAATGTTCTTGTCATAAATACTAACATCGAAGCCCTTACCTAACATAGTCTCTACCAACTCAACAGAAGGGCTATTTCTAAGGTCATCTGTTCCTGCTTTAAAGCTCAATCCAAGGACCGCTACTTTCTTACCAAAATACTTACTCAATAAACTTACAGCTCGCTGAATTTGGATATCATTTGTTTGTTGAATGCTATCCACTACCGGAACTTTTACATATAGGTCATGAGCCAATGTTTGAAAACCTTTTAGGTCTTTAGGTAAGCAAGACCCACCATATGCAAATCCAGGTTTAAAATAATAAGGTGAAATGTTTAGTTGCTTATCCTTACAAAAAATCTCCATCACTTTATGTGAGTCGATATTTAATGCACTACATACATTTCCTACTTCATTGGCAAATGAAATTTTCAAAGCATGGAAAGTATTATTTACATACTTCATTATTTCTGCCACTTTGGTCTCCACAATAATTACTTCTCCAGGCAATTGGTTATAAAGACTTGCTATTTTATCAGTTGCTAATTTAGACTCACCCCCAATAAGTGTTAATGGCGGATTGTAATAGTCGCTAACTGCCGACCCTTCTCTCAAAAACTCGGGGTTATCAACTACTGCAAAATCTACCCCTCTTTTCTTACCAGACTCCTGCTCCAAAATATTGCTAAATTTATCACAGGTCCCAGGCAAAACGGTGGAACGAATTGCAACTACATGAAAGGCACTTTTATCTTTAAGCACCTTTCCAATATTAGATGCAACAAGGAATATATAATCAAGATTTAAGTGCCCTTGTGGAGATGATGGCGTACCAACAGCCACAATTGAAACTTCTGAATTTAGAATGGCCTCCCGATGTTCGGTCGTTGCACTAATTCTTCCAGCTTCATGCTGTTGTTTAATAATTACATCAATATCCTTTTCTATGATAGTTGCCTCTCCCCTATTTATTTGTTCTACTTTATCTTTACTAACATCCACTCCAATTACATTGTGACCGTTCTGCGCAAGGCAACCAAGGCTAACGCAGCCTACATATCCTAAACCAAAAATGCTAATATCCATAATTAAATTTTATTTTTTTTATACCATAATATTTGATGAATAGGCAACATAAAGCTGTCAAAAAAATTGCTCTTTTTATCAGTAGATTCCTTTTCTGATTTAAAAATAATTGAATGTTTTAGTCTTAGCCTGTTGCCATCGAAAAGTGAACCAACAGAAAGCGGTTCCTGAACCGAAATCCTTTTTTTAGGTATCGAAAGATCAATCTTAATATCGTTTTCTATTTCTTCCAATGTTGCAATCGGATCTTTAATTAAATTATCAAATGTTATTGTTGCAACGTTGCTATTCTTTTTAATTTTCTTCAAAACCAATCTGCAAATAAAATTGACAACAAGTAGGTATAAATGAGCCAATCCCCTGTTTTTTGCAGGCTGTTCTACATCCTTTTTTTGAAAAGAATGTACAACCTCTGTTGGATGTCTGTTGATGTAAACAAATGCTATTTCCTTCTTAAAAATACTGGAAAGAAAATAACCTCTGAGCGGATATTTTGAAGAGTCTATTATGATTGATTTATCTCCTACTATTTTAAGTTGAGCATGTATAACTTTAAATAGGTCTTTTTGAAAATTTGAATAGCTAGCAAAATCTTTTGATTTTAAAATATTATTACTCCAAACATTGTAAAACCATTTGTGATATTCAAATTTTTGAAATTGATTGAATAACAGTTCTGGTGCGGGATAGCCAAGTTTTAGTAATTCAGCAGTAACCACGTTCCAGAAACCTTGAACACCTATATCCCGTGGAGAATGGGGAATTCCATTTCTTTTAGTAAACCGATTTAGCTCCCCTGCACTAAACAACTTTTCACCATTGCCTAGAATAATGTCAAGTAATGTTGTTCCGCTTCTGCCGGTTCCTATGATGTAGACTATTTTCGTTTCCATTATTCAACAACAACTGATATTTCAGTATTAATTACTGAATTTCCAAGCTGCTTTAGACTAACTCTTAAAGTTGAAGTCGGCTGCAAGTTATTAAATGAAGGTGAAAACCAACCAGCCATTTCAATATTATCCCCTATAAAAAACTTTGCAGACCTAAATATTTCATTTTTCAATAACAAAGTGCACGACTTTCCGATCAAATAAACTTTGTCATTATCATGTTTTACTTTTATATGAGGTGCAAAATGCAAGGAGTAAATGATATAGTAATCTATTGCGGCATCCAATGAATCTATGATTGAGATATGAGGATGATCGTTTTGGTGAGAAATTGATCTTGAATGCATTACATTGACTCCCTGCTTTTGAAATCCATTATGGGATGCCTTTATTTTGAAACCACCTACCGATTGCTCAAATGCTTCCAACACAACATCGGGTTTAGTATTCCAAATCATCCTTCCGCCTGACTTAGCTTGGTCCAATCCGTTTATAGAAATAGTATTGTGAGCAAGCGTACCCCTGAAATAATTTCTAAACTTACTAAATCGAGAATGATACTGATAAGTACCCGGATCTATGAGAAAATCCTCGCCCTTCACAGAAACTAAAACCTGCAATGCATCTGCATGACCATGAGCAGCGAGATGCCCATACCCTATACTGCCTGCATCAAAAATCACCTTCATTTCACCAACATTGCAAAAAAAATATCCCGAATCAGCCAAATGCTTTACTGAAGTTACATTTTCCTTGCGCTCAACTCTTTGCTTTGATTCATTTATAAATATCTGATTTCCCCAAAGAAGATAATTTCTCAAGTCCCAATGAACACTTGAGTTTGTATATTTTTGTAATCCACCTAGCATCTGTATGTCAAAAAATAAGGAATTGTACAAATCAAATGCAGAGTCAAAATATGGATATAATATTTGGCCTTCATCCGAATCGCCAATAGGCAATAAGTGACCACCCTCCTGAAGAAAACAGGCTAGAGCATCTCCCATTTTCTGCAACTTTATTATTGCCTTATCAGGAATTTCAATATTAAATTGCCTAGCCTGGCTAAATGCTGTGAGGTAAATATTCATTACCTCTGCATGGTAGTGAGTTGATTGTTCTTTGCTGAAGCCATCTTCAAAAGTTTGCTTCTCCAATTCATCCAATAACCATTCAAATGATCGTTTTCGCCACTTATCAGAATCTGAAAAATTATAATGAAGGCTAATAATAAATAGACCCAACAATTCAAATAAAAGGTGATTATTAGCAGAAGAAAAAAGTGATAAATGAGCTTTTAAAAACCAAAAATGCTCCTCGACAATATTGTCAATTAACGAATTCAATTCATTTTGTTCCGAAGCATTAAGTTTTGAAATATTCCTTAAGAAAATTAGGTTCGTAACTCTAATACCCGCCTCTATTCCGCTTTTCCAATTAACACTTTTTAAATACGGATTTTGACTTTTCCAATCTTTGAGTTGCTTAAATACAAGCTTTTCATGGTTACGAAAATTCCCTGAAACACCTGCTAACATAATAAATGGAAGATGATGCAATCTTGATATAGTGCTTACATAACGAATGTCGCCAACTGCTTCAAAATTTTGGTTGTCAATTTTCGAAGTTGGCTTCAACTTAGAAGCAATATTGTGTTTAAAATCCTTACGCCAATCTTCTATGTCAAAAACGTTATCAATTACTACATCATAAAATTGAAACTTTTTCAATTGGTCTTCAGACGGAATTATAACCTTCAGATTTTCAACATCAATTTCATACTTATTCTCTTTTATAATAAAACGATAATCATGTTTCTTAAAATAAACATCTGCAATATTATTCTGAATAAATTGCCTTATTCTATACAATTCTTCATATGGATGTTCCATAGCTTGCCACCGGCTTAGTAACCATTTTAGTTTAGCAAGTTTCTTAATGAGACTCATGAAAAGAATTGTCGGTAAAAATTAACTACAGAAGATTTTGCATAATTGCTAATGACAATATCTCGGGGATGATAGCCAGATAAATGCGTTGCCATGTAAATAAGCTGTTTTTTAAAATCGTCAAAATCGCCTTGCATAAATATTTCACCAGATTTCAGCGATTGAACATATTCCGGAACTGCATATGCATTCGGTCCTAATACTGGAACATTACAGCTCATTGCCTCCAAAGAAACCAAACCTAGGCTTTCTTGTTTTCTGGCTGTTGGAAATAGTAGAATGTCAATTGACTGATAAAACAAAACCATTTTATCTGATGGCATCACATCCCATCTTTTGGATTGTTCAAATTGTTGCAATATAAGGTCATACCTATTTTTTTCAGCTCCATAGTAGATATAATGCAATTCAATTTTTCTTCCAATAAGCTTTTCAATCTGCTTGATATTTTCTAATAACTTTAAAAGAAAATCGGCTCCTTTACCTGCGGTTAAACCAGAACCAAATCCTAGTCTTAGAACTTCAACTTTATTCGAACTATTATTAGACGAAGTGAACAATGAGGTATCGATACCACCACTTGGAGAAACGAAAATTTCAGTTAATGGGATTTTGTATTTCTCAAATAATTGCTGTTTAAAATAATTGGAGGGAGTAATGTGTTTAGTATGCGCAGGAAGAGCGCTAACGGATTTATTGAAAAACCAATTCAGCTTACTACTTTTTGGAAAAAGATCTTCTCCATGCCAGTGAATAACTGGTTGCTTCATTTTTGATAAGGACTTAAAAATGGGTAGCGAAAAATGCCCATAATGATTCATTAATACATAATCATATCGACTAAAATCATTTTTATAAATAACAAGGTAATATTTTAAATAACTTAAAAAGTGCTGAAACTTCCCTTTAAAGTTAGAGTTTAGGCAACACAATTCTACTTTATGACCGGCAGCCTCCAGACTCTCTTTAATACTTTTTATGTAAGAAGAATGCTTTGGGTTTTGCTCTGTAGGATACCCATTGTTCATCAATAATATTACGCTCACTTTATTGCCTCCAGCTACTTTGGTTATGAAGTTTAAAGAAATAAGATAAGCCACTCAGTAACCCTTTTTCCTTCACATGAAACAAGGATGAATTAACAGCATCATATCCTTTCAGGTATAAAAGTTGTGATTTACTTATCCCTTGCGATTTTTGTGCATGTACCGGATTGTAACCAAGCCTTTTCATTTGATCATAAGCGATCTCTTCTATTCTTCTAACACTATTTTTATCTAGAAGGCGAAGAAATTTTTGCTGATTATCTTTAAGGATTTCAGTACTTCCTTTTGCTGCCCCATAATTTTCTGCCGACTTGGTTAATTTAGTCATTGTAGACTCAAAATCAATATCTAAAAATGTAGAAACGCGCTTCATGACTTTTACAGCATCTGTTATTACATCTTCATATTTCACTTCAATATAATCACCTGAGAAAGTAGCATTGAAAGATGTTGAATTAGCAAGGGTTTTATTCCATGTATCAGCGGCTCTGAACATACTTTTGTTCCAGATATTTTTAACTGAAATGCAGAAATCTCTTGGGTCTCTAATAATATGAATGATCCTGGCATCAGGAAATATTTCCTTTATCAGATAAAGATGATTAATGTAGCCGGGAGTTTTGTCACCATAAATAATATCCAGGCTCAATTTCGTCGGGCCGAAATACTTAAAAATATATAACCCAAAACTCCTCCAATCGGTCACCTCATTCCTGTTAGCAGAAAATAACTTCGCATTGAAGTGCGGTAAAGTTTTACTATTCCAATAAAAAGATGTCTTTTCGAAAGCGTTAAAAATATTATCTCTTTCAATTTTAAAATCAACATTCTTTCCAAAGGATTTTATGAATAAAGGAAGAAAATGGGTTTCTACTTCGGGTATGCTTATTTGAGAGTGATTGTTTAATAAGTCGCGAAACAATTTGGTACCACTTCTAGGCATACCTACAACAAATACTAGTGCTCGGGAATTTATACTCATAACTTTCTTACTTGAGCCAAATTTTCAAATCTCTTTTAACCAAATCTTGCGTTCTCATGATGTCATCATAAAAAACATTTTTAATCAAATCGTATCTTACATTCTCGTCAAGCTTCTCAACCTTGGCAGAACTTTTATTAATTGCCGGCAACAACTGATCTTTTATCTTTCTTCTTAATTTATACGATGGCAAAAACTGTTTAACAAACTTCTTAAATTTACTTGGAGCAAAAACTAATTTCTGAATAGCCTGAAACCTAGGAACATAAGCCGGCTTATATACTTGATCCAGTTCCAAATTCTGTTGAGAAACCTCCAAAAAATCAAGTAAATTTGAAAAGGTATTAGCTTTATTTTTTTTAAAATCTTCCTCAAAAATAATAAAGAAGTTTTTGTCCTGGTTTCTGAAGACTTTATTCATTTCAGCTAAATGAAAAGAGTACATGCTGCGATTTAGGTGAGTAAAATATCTACTGGCAAATTTTTTAGGATCGTATTGCTTTTCATTTTCTATAGCTTGCAAAAACGTACCATTAAAATAACCTCTTCTCACATTAAAAAGGTATTCAGAAAATGCCCTATCAACAGGATCTCGAAGCATATAAATGAGCTTTATATCTGATCCCAACGTTCCTGCAATTCGTTGGGGTACATAATCATAAAACATATAGTCGGCAGTGATTTCACCAACTATTTTCTCACTTTTTACATTTTGAAAATATTGCTGGTACCATTCTATGCCTTGATTGAAATTTTCATCATTCTCGAAAAAATGAATTTCTTTTCGTTCAGGAAGGTATATTTCTTTGTGTCCAGACAAAATCTCGTGCAAGGAAGTTGTTCCGGATTTGGCTGCTCCAACACATAAAAAATCAGGTAGTTTCATCTAAATAAATAATTTAAACATTTCTTCTAGAAGATAATTGTTTTAGGTTTAATACAGTATCCGAGTCAAATGGAATCAGAATATAAACATACAGAATTGACAAGATTGTTCCAACAGCCGGATTCTTTATACCATGCCCAGCGATTATAGAATGACCAACAAAAATCAATAATGCTATAAGCATGGCGAAATGCAAATAATTACTTGGTCTTTTCAAATACTTCCTGAAAGCAATAAAAACAGAAAATAACGGGAGGAAAAAAACCCAATTACCAAAAAAATACCCATATGCTCCAATTAGATCTACATAATCCTTTTCAGCATCCTTTCCTTCATCTGCGTCCACAGCAGCTTTTTTATTTTCCAAATTACCAAACAACTTTGTTCTGTATTCACCAACACCAGCTCCAAATAAGTCCGAAGCAATTCCTCTTTTGTCTATATATTGATATGCAGCATCCTCTAGCTGTGCTCTAGGGGGGTTAGCCAAAATCTCGATGTAACGATTTACCATATACGGCTTATCCTTAATTTTTATATAGGTAATGTATGAAGCTGTAAATAATCCTATGAGGACAAGCAAAAAATACCCAAACTTTCTTAATAACCCGTTCATATTTTTTACAGACGCAAAGAATAGCATTTGAAAAACAAATAGAACCACGGCCAAAAACCCACCCATAATTCCTGCTCTTGTACCTATAAAAATTAAACCAAATAGAATTAATGTTGATTTTATAAAACTATACTTCTGATTTTGACCAAAAAAAATATAAAGGCTCAGGCAAAATCCCATTAATATAGATAAAGATGTGTCATTTTGAGCTTTAAAAAAAGATGTTGTCCCAAATCCATAACTGGTGCTCCCATTTCCATATGTACTTAATCCAATACCCGAAAATGCCGAAAAAAGAATAAAAAGCGATGCAACCAAAACATTTATTGTGCCCCATCTTATGAGGTCATTGAAAACTATGTACTGCTTCGAAATACAAACCATAAAGTAAATACATAACAATGACGGGTAAATGATTTTACTAAACTGGGTAATTTCTCTTCCTAAAGAATATCCGTTATTATTTAGCCAAAAGAACTGAATAAGAAACCACCATGTAATAGTAATAAAAATGTATAGTCTGAAAATATTAGATTTAGAATAACTGACTAAATAGGGGAATAAATAAAATGTAATAAGTGTTCTAAAAATTACACCAACTGGAAAGCTAATAGATTTATAGTCATTCAAAAAGCCATTAAGTAAATCAACAAATACAGAACCAATGAGAATCACAATCACCATACTTCGATGAAAGCTTTTTCTTGATATTGTAAATGTTAACATAATGAAATCCGGGTATTTTATACCCGGATATAGTTTTGAATTAATTTATAAATTTGTTATTCAGCGCTTCTTAGTTATTGGATATCAACCAATCACCTTTGCTAAGTTTTCTTGTTGCATCTAAAAAATTAGAAGACTTATCTACAACTTTATTTGCAAAGACAACTCCATTGGGAGACATATTGTCTGTGAGTGATAGTACAACGCTTTTAGTTTGGCCAATAATTTTTATATAATTGTTTGTCTTTTCAATAAAATAACCATCCTTTATAATAGAATACATTTTTTTGAAATAATTATAAGATGCTTTTGGCAACCCATTAGAGTCGAAAAAGCCAAGGGTACCTTCCTTGTCAGCATTATCAGTTAATTTAAATAGATAAACTATTTTGAGGTCATTTGTATAGGCATAATCCAACAATTGAATCATTAGAGCACCTAATTGAGGCGAATTAGCTCTCAAATTTTTCTGAAATGTCCCTTTATTTTGATGGCTAAACATATTCAACTCTGTTATTGCACCATTTTTTGCATTTGGGATATTTACATTTGAAAAACCATCTTTGTCATTTTGATAAAAATGAAAGGATGCATTTACATTTCTAAAAAAATCATTATCATACAGAAAAGATGAATAATTTCTGTTCATCTTATCGCCTTCATTTGCAAACTCACTAGTGAACCCACAACAATAGATAGGCCTTTTGTATTTTAATAAGATTGATTTTGTTTTTCTAGCTATGCTTATGAATTCTGTTGGTGTACCCCAGAAATATTGTTTAGCATCTGGTTCATTACCTATCTCAAATGAAAGATTGTTAATTGTATTATCCTGATTTAGTTGGTCAATAAATCCATTTAAAAATACGCCATATTCAGAAAGGTCATCTGGAGTATACCTATTTGTATATTGCAGCATCCTTTGCTTATCCTTATCAGCATTTTTACCTTTTTGATTTTCAGTACCATTTGATGTAAACGGATAATTAGACAAACTTAGCAAAACATTAAAACCATTATTAGTAAGACTTTTCAAATAGGTAACTTGCTGTTGTGGTTGATTGTTCATAAGGTTGCGAGTGAAAGGTTCGTAAACTCTAACATTAGTGAACCCGTCATTTTTTATCGTTGAAAGCGCTGTATTAATGTTTTCGCCATTTTTTAAATCACCCAAATAACCCAAATTAAAGCCGAAGATCAACTTTTTAAACTTACTATTTTGTTGATTTTCTTTTACTTCAACCGGTTTTTTTAGAGGAGCTTCCTTTATTGACTCGTCCTTTAAAAAATTTTCTTTCGGCTTTGTTTTGTTTTCTTTACCATCCACAATAGACTTTTCTTCTTTTCCAACATCTTCTGAAGTTCTCAATTCTTGAGACGCCTCAGTTTTTTCATCAGCTTCATTTGAGTTAAGATCGTTCATCACAGAAGTTGTCGCAGTTGATTGGGAGTCTTCCGATTTTGAATTGCTCACAGATCCACCAGAATTGCAACAAACATTAATTAAAACAGCTGGAATTAGAAAGAGTAATTTAAGCATAATTATTTTTATTAGTAACCTACAAATGCAATACCGTAAAACGATTAATTTGTTATTTTAATGTAAATCTATTTCGGTCTCCACAACTTATCAAAATCTTTATCGAGTAAAACTGATAAATTTCGAACATCGTTTTCAAAATATTTATAAACTTCTACTCTTTGCTCCATTGTTAGTTTTTCATATTTCTTTTCAACCATATTAAATTTGTCAATGAATTTCCTTATCCTGGTTCTTAAAAAATACCTGGCTTTAAAAGGTAATAATTTCGAGAAAATTCTCTTGACAGGAGATTCTTTGTCTCTAATAAAGTAGTGGACACTTTTAAATTTCACATCCCCTGATTTATTGTAAACCATCTCCGTATTGATATTCACATCTTTATCTACACCTAAATAGCTAAATAAATTTTTTATTGGTTGTTGATCTTTCTGCTTCAAATCTGTATCTAATAAAATAAAAAGCTGATCTTGCTTAAAGCATGTTAGCCAATTGGAAATGTGAGTATGATACAACCCTACTTCAAAATAAGATAAATCTGTTCGTTCAGTAAAGTTTCCTTTACTTCTTTCGGCTTGCAATTTAATTGTATCGAGAAAGGTATTTTTCGGAGACTCCCATCCATTTTTCAAAGCAAAATTATATGCAGAGTAAGCCCTGTCAATGGGATTTCTAAGCATGATAAGGATTTTTGCATTCCTATTGTAATTGAAGATTCTTTCTGGTGCTTCATTACAAGAAAATAAATGAACATAGGCACCCCCAACTAACTGTTGATCTAAATAGTCATCATAATATTTATGGAAATATTCTATCCCTCTTTTGTAAAATCGCTCTTCTGCAAAAAAATGGTTTTCTTTTACCTTAGGCATAAAAATAGCGGGGTGCTCATTCAGATATTTGTATAATGAAGTCGTACCCGCTTTTTGCGCACCAATAATAAAAAAGTCTACATTTTTATTCATCTACATTTTCGATTTGATAATTATGATTAAAACAATCTAAATACTAGCCGTTTAAGAAAATTCGGGTAATATATAGTTAAGATATTTAGCCTCTTTTTTATATAATATACCCCAACAATATTCCAAAAAGCTGTACTCACCATTGTAGCAAAAGCAGCCCCGTTTATCCCATATATTGGGATTAAAAAATAATTCAGCCCAATTGAAATAATCAAAGATATTAAAATGATGTTCTGCATGATTTTTTGATGGCCAGTCATTTGTAAAAGATAGCCAACAGATCCACATATAGAACTGATAAATCTACCGATGGTTAATAGTATCAAAGCGGTAGCGCCAATTGCGAATTCTTCACCAAAAATATTTAATATAGTAATTGGAAATATAATACAAACAAGGCATAAAGGAAATGATACCCAAAAAATTAATTTTGTAGATTGTTTGACGACTTTTCTTACTTTATCCAATTGGTTATTTGAATAATATTCAGCATATCTTGGTGTCGATACTGAATTGACAGCCATTAATGCCAAAGCAATTGTAGTCGAAATTTTAGAGGCTACGTTGTAAATACCTAGACTAGATGTGTTTTTTAACAATGACCCAAGCATTAAAGTATCGGTAAACCCCATAATCATTAAAATAGACATACTGATCATCATTGGTCCTGATACAATCAATATTTGTTTTCTACTCATTGATGTTTCGGAAGGCAAAGAAAAAAACTTACCCTTTACCAACCACAAAGTCATAGCAAATATGGAAGCAAACCACAAACCAATCGTTGTAGCTTTCATTGCTAAATATCCGTCTATTTTTTGAGGTGAAAATATTAAAATGAAGCCAATGAATAATATAGTAGAAATATGAGTAGATGAAAATCTGAAAAATGCAAAAATACCTGGTTTTTTCATCCCTTTAAACATTTCCGCGTGCAGGTCAATAATAGTTTGGGGTATTATGCCGAGTGCAACCATTTTAAGAAAAAGTTCAAAATAGGGCTTATGAAAAATATAGTACGCAATGAAAGGTGAAAGGAAATATAATAAAGCAGAAAAGAAGATACTGGTAACAAAAACAATGCTTAGTGCCTTAAAGTAGTAGTCCTTCATCTTACCATTGTCACCTCTGGAATGATACTCAGATATAAATCTTATCGACGCCGTATCGACTCCAGTTTTTGCCAGAATTGAAAAAATCTGAAGCACTGAATATGCAAGTGCATAGTTACCCCAAGCTTCACTACCTGTACTTTTTGTTACGATAATTGTCAAAAGATAGCCCACAACCATTCCGGTTATCTTAATACCGAATGTGATGGTACTTTTTTTGAAAAGTTTTCCGAAATCCTGATCACGAATAGATCTCAGTTTCATTACTAAAAGGATATAACCAGTTTATACGTGAAAAAAAGATAATGCATTATGAAAATATTTTCTTTACCCTGTTTTTTAACGTAATTTTTTCCTTATCATCAGAGTAATAACCATAACCATAGCCATAGCCATATTCACTTCCATATCCATACCCCATTCGACCTTTCATTTCAATATCATTAACTACTATTCCAATCCTTTTCATTTTCTTGGCATTGAAAATACTTTGAGGAATTGAAAGTTGAGCTTTGAAAGTATACTTATGCCTTACAACATACAATGTCATATCAGTATATCTGCTTAATAGCTGTGCATCTGTCACAAGTCCTAATGGTGGGCTATCAATGATGATGTAATCAAATTCCTTTCTCAATTCCTGAAACAACAAATCTGTTTTTTCATGTAGTATCAACTCTGCTGGGTTGGGAGGAATAGGTCCAGAAGGTATTAAATAAAGGTTACTATTGGGACCACAACTAACAATAATGTCTTTCGGTTGAGTGTTTTTGGTAATAATATAATTGGAGAACCCATTTTTATTGTCAATTCCGAATTGACTAGAAACTTTTGGCTTTCTTAAATCCATCTCCATTATTACAACTTTCTTTCCTGAAATAGCCAGCACATTCGCAAAATTGATAGACAAAAAAGATTTTCCTTCCCCAGGCATACTTGAAGTAAACAAAATAACTTTTGCATCATCTTTGTTTAAATAAAAATGGATATTCGTTCTTAAGACGCGAAATTGTTCTGCAATAGAAGATCTAGAATCTTTCATTATTATCAGCGGATCCTTTGAGTTATTATGGCTAATTTCCCCTACTACAGGTACCTCTGTATTATTACTTATGTCTTCTTTTGAGTAAATTCTTTTATTTAAAACATCTACTAAGATAATTCGAACAATTGGAAAAATCATTGCCAAAATAAAAGACAATCCATAAACTAAAGCCCTTTTGGGACTTATAGGTTCAAATTCTGATTTTGGAGGATCTATGGTTAATGAATTAGATATATTTGATGTTTTGGATATCGCAGTCTCCTCTCTTTTCTGCAATAAATAAACGTAAAGTGTTTGTTTGATTTGCTGCTGTCGAGTAAGATCTAAATATGTTCTTTCTTGAGCAGGAACTTGTTTTATTTCATTCTCAATACCTCCTGTACTTTTCCTTAAATCTGCACGAGCAATGAATAAAGAGTTCTTATTACTTTGTAGATTCTTTAAAATAGCATTCCTTAAAGCATCTAACTTTTGTTGAAGATTTTTTACGAATGGGTTCTCTTTAGTTGAAGTAAGTTTAAGCTTTTCAAGATCTAACAATGTCGAATTATAACTTTCACCCAAATCTGCTAATAATGGATCTTCGGGAAATGCAGATGTAGATATAATTGACTGTTTTGATTCTTTTCGCAAGTCTTCTTCAAGTGAATTTACAACACTGATTTTAGTTTCAATATCTGCTAATTTCTTAATTAAATCGCCACTTCTGTCGATGAGACCTTTAGATTGCTCTGACAAATCGGCCAATTTATTAAATTGCTTAAAATTTTGAATGCTTCCTTCAACATTACTTAATTCCCTTGCAACTAAAATTAATCGGTTTTCAATAAATGAAATAGTGCTGTCCGCAATTTTATTCTTTTCAACTATTGTTTGCTTTACATATTCATCTATTAAAACAGTCAAAACATCTTCGCCTTTCTTGGGTAATGGATAAATGAATGAAAGGTCAATAGTCGATATATTTGTACTAGTAACCCCAATAGTAGTAGCAGCGATATAATTAGCAACTTGTTCATCAATTGACCGTAAATCAAGATAATACTCGCTTGCCAGCTCAACATTAAAAGATGGATTAAATCCAAATTCTATACTTCCAATATGATCAATTGTTATTTTTTTATTATAAGCAATTTGTCTAACAACTTCCTGCAATGATATTGGATCTATATAAGAAATTGAAAAACCCAACCTTGTAATATTATTTACAAGTATTTTAGTTGGTACTAAAGAATCGTTTAAAACAGATTGAATAACGATAATCGGAGCATCCCTTTCATAAACTTCTACATCCCTAATAATTCCTTTTCTAAATAAGGAGACATTTAGTTGTAATTTTTTTACAACTTTTTCCATCATTATCCTTGTCTTTAGTACTTCTGCCTCATTATCAACATCGCTTTTAACACCCATCAAGGTACTTAAATCAGGTAATTCGGATCCCAATGATTTGCTTTGTGCCTGATCGTTAATCAATAGTTTTGCATTAACCCTATATTTCGGTGTAGAATACCTCATTGCAAGAAACCCCGCAGTTCCGCAAACCAATACACTTATGGCAAAAACCCACCAATTAGAAATAATTCTGCTAAACAATTTATTTAAATCAAAATCTTTTTCCTCATTTTGATGGGAATGACCATTTTGCGCACTATTATACCCCATTACATTTCCCGAATTTTGCATTAGAAATATTATATTTTATTATCTAAACAACCTTGCTGCTATGACAATTAACAGCGATATTACTGATCCCATAATAGCCAGAGTTCTAGTTCTTGCAGCATCAGTAGTTGCAATTTTTGCTTCGTTTGGCTCAATATATAAGACATCATTCTGACGAAGGTAAAAATAGGGAGATTTGAATAGTTCAGAAGAATTTAAATTTAATCTTATAAATTGTTTGGCTCCTATGGAATCTCTAATAAGCAAGATATTTTCCCTTTTGCCATAAATAGAAAGATCACCAGCAAATCCTATTGCATCGAGTACTGAAACCCTTTCATTTGGAACAGTATAAGTTGCTGGTTTCATTACTTCACCAATTACAGTAATCTTGAAATTTGCAAACCTTACCTGCACATTAGGTGAGATATAGTATTTTTCAGCTTTTTCACGAATAGCATCTCTTGCCTGAGAAGTGGTCATGCCTGCTATTTTTACTTCCCCGATAATTGGTATTGATACAATACCATTCTTATCAATCAAATAACCCAAGGCAGATGGAGCAGCATTTCCACTAATGGTGTTTGTACCAGCAATTGGTGCAGCATTAGGCTGATTTACTGTAGCAGAGCTTTGAGGATCAATTGTTTGAATAATAATAGACAATATATCATCTGATTGTATTATAGGTTCCTTAAATTCGCTTGTATTAATAGTAAATTGCTTAATACTATCAGGAATATCTCTAAAATAAGTGACATTTTTTGTTGTCATACATGAATTAAATGTTAATGCATAAAATATTAATATTAAATATGCACCAAACTTAAACAGTACCCTCATTAATTTGTTGACTTTCATAAAAAATTAATTGATCATACCAGCAGCTACAGTAGCATTGGTAGTTTCGTCTACTAAAATTATCGAGCCTGTTATGCGATTTTTACGATAAGCGTCATATGTTAAAGGTTGAGTAGTTCTGATTTTCACTCTTGCAATGTCATTCATCTTGATTTCTTTATCATCTTCTATTCTATGTAAGCTATTAATGTCCATTTTGTACACTACTTCTTTAATAATAGCTCTGACCTCTTTGGTGGTATGTCTCAAATAATACTTAGCTCCGGGTCTTGGACCTGTAGAACCTAGCCAACACATCATGACATCTAAATCCTGACCCACTTCACATTGATTATTTGCCTTTACAATCATATCCCCCCTGCTTAAATCAATATCATCTTCCAATGTGATTGAAACAGCCATTGGGGGAAATGCTTCTTCTAATTGTCCTGAAAAAGTATCGATAGATTTGATCGTTGAGGTTAAACCAGAAGGCAAAATAGTTACTTTATCTGCTGGCCTTAAAATACCTCCAGCAACACGACCTGCATATCCACGATAATCATGATACTCAGATGAATGTGGTCTGATAATCGTTTGAACAGGAAATCTGGCGTCTATATGATTATAATCACTTCCAATATGTATTGTCTCCAATGTATGAAGCAATGCTGCTCCTTGATACCAAGACATTTTATCTGAGCGATTTACAACATTGTCACCATTTAGAGCGCTAATTGGAATGTAACGAATATCGCTTACATCAAGTTTACTTGCAAAATCAGTAAATTCTTCAACAATCTTATTGTAAACATCTTCACTATAATCCACAAGGTCCATCTTGTTAATACAAACAATAAGGTGAGGAATTTGAAGTAATGAAGCAATGTAAGAATGGCGGCAAGTTTGCTCTACAATACCATGCCTTGCATCAACCAATACAAGTGCAAGATTTGCTGTAGATGCACCAGTAACCATGTTTCTAGTATATTGAATATGACCAGGCGTATCTGCAATAATAAACTTCCGTTTTGGAGTAGCAAAGTATCTATAAGCTACATCAATGGTAATTCCTTGTTCACGTTCGGCCTTTAATCCATCTGTAAGAAGAGACAAATCAATATGCTCTAGACCTTTTCTTTCGCTAGATTGTTTTACTGCAGCAATTTGATCTTCAAAAATTGATTTAGAATCGTAAAGTAAACGTCCAATCAATGTGCTTTTGCCATCATCAACACTTCCGGCAGTTGTAAATCTTAATAAGTCCATATTAATAATTATGTTTTTTAAAAATTAAAAGTAACCTTGACGCTTTCGGTCTTCCATAGAAGTTTCAGAACGCTTGTCATCACTCCTGTTGCCTCGTTCAGTACTGCGGGTTGCTGCAACCTCTTGAACAATTTTTTCAAGTGTATCAGCATCAGATTCGATACCCCCGGTTATAGTAATATCACCAAGTGTTCTGAAACGCATAATTTTTTTCTCAATAGTCTCACCATCCCGCAAACTCATAAACTCAGAAACAGGTAACCAAGTATTGTCTCTATAAACAACCTCTCTTTCATGTGCGAAATATAGGCTAGGTATTGGCAAATTCTCATGAAGAATGTAGTTCCACACATCCATTTCGGTCCAATTACTTATTGGGAAAACCCTGAAATGTTCACCCATATTCTTTCGACCATTAAAAATATTCCAAAGTTCAGGTCGCTGATTTTTGGGATCCCATTGACCAAAATCGTCCCTATGAGAAAAAAACCTCTCTTTTGCTCTGGCCTTTTCTTCATCGCGTCGAGCTCCACCTAAGGCTGCGTCAATTTTATATTCTTCTATAGCATCAAGTAATGTAACAGTTTGCAACGCATTTCTGCTTGCATTCATTCCTGTTTCTTCTGCTACTCTTCCTTTGGTTATAGACTCTTCTACAGAACCTACTAATAATTGAACACCCAATTCACTAACAAGATTGTCACGAAAAACCATTGTTTCAGGAAAATTATGACCCGTATCTATATGAATTAATGGCATAGGAATTTTTGCAGGATAAAATGCTTTCCTTGCCAGGTGAGTTACAACAATTGAGTCCTTTCCGCCTGAGAAAAGAATAGCAGGCTTATCAAACTGAGCTACTACTTCCCTTATTACAAATATTGCTTCCGACTCAAGCTCCTGAAGATGATTTAGATTATATTTATGCATTTTGCGTTATTACAATTTTAGTTTAGGTAATATATTTTCAAGAATAATTTCTACAGCACGATCTACTGAAAATTCAACTGTTTTTATGTGAATGTCAGGATTTACCGGAGCTTCAAAAGGGGATGATATTCCTGTAAAATTACTTATTTCGCCATTTCTAGCTTTACGATAAAGCCCTTTAACATCTCGTTGTTCACAAACTTCAATTGGAGTATCGACGAATACCTCCATGAAGTTTTCGCTTATTGCATTGCGAACCATTTTTCTATCCGCTTCAAAAGGCGATACAAATGCAGCAAGTACAACCAATCCAGCATCACACATTAAGTTAGCCACTTCTCCAATTCTCCTAATATTTTCAACTCTGTCTGATTCTGAAAAATTCAAATCTTTATTTAATCCCTTTCTAACATTATCGCCATCAAGTGTGTAGGTTTTAATACCCATTTTAAAAAGTGCTTCCTCTACTTTATTGGCAATTGTACTTTTTCCTGATCCAGATAAACCTGTAAACCAAAGGCAGGCACATTTTTGTCCCATTTGTGTTTGACGGGCTTCATGATTTATTATGTAATCATGCTTGATTATGTGAAGCTTCTCACTCATTTTTAAAAATCTTATTGCGTTAAATTATTTCCGCAACAAAAAATGGATTTAATAAATTTTCTTTATTGTAAACCAAGTCATTGTTTGTTTCGAAATTATAAACTCTACCTCCTGCGGATAAAACAATTGCATGACCTGCAGCAGTATCCCATTCCATAGTTGGAGCCAATCGTGGATATACATTTGCCTTGCCTTCGGCTACTAAACAAAGTTTAAGTGAACTTCCCGCATTAACTAAATCAATTTCGCCATAAAGTTCACTTTTCTGTTTAATGAAAGCCTCAGTTTCCGGTGAAGTATGCGTCCTGCTAGAAACTATAGAATAACTGGTTCTCCCATTATCATTTGTAGGTAATTTAATAGCATTGTTCAAATGTTCTTCAAGATTCACATCTAGGTTATCACTAGCATCAAAAACAAAACTGCCTCCTTCCATTGATCCATAATACATTTTTTTTGTTACAGGTACATATATAACTCCCATAACAGGCTTTCCACCATCTATCAAGGCAATATTTACTGTAAATTCTCCATTTCTTTTAATAAATTCTTTGGTTCCATCTAAAGGATCAACTAACCAAAAAGTATTCCACCCCATTCGTTCTTTATATTCAATTGTTTTACCTTCTTCACTCAAAATGGGGTATTCAGTGGCCTCTAAAGCTTCTTTAATTGCCGCATGAGATTTAATATCTGCTATGGTAAGAGGGGATTTATCTTCTTTGGATTCAAAAGCAAATTCGGTTTCATAAACTTCCATTATTTCTTTACCAGCTTTCCATGCAGCCAAAATGGCTATTTCTAATAATTTTTTCAAAATTCTAATTTAACTTTTTAAAAAATTCTGGTTAATACGATAGCGATCAAAGACAAGCTGCTTAATACAATGGGAAGTATTTGCCTTGCAGTACTTGATGCTGTGACCTTGGATTTATTTGGTTCCGCATATACAATGTCATTCGTTTTGAGATAATAGTAAGGAGATGTAAAAATGTCGGAATTGTTAAGATTAATTCGTCTTACAATCCGCTCAGAATTTTCTTCTCTTATTAATAATATATTATCTCTTTTGGCATAAATTGTGAGATCACCAGCTAGTCCAATAGCCTCAAGAATTGAAATCCTTTCATTTGCTACAGAAACAACTGTCGGTTTTGCTACTTCACCCATAACGGTAACTCTAAAGTTTAAAAATCTTACATTTACTATTGGATCTACTAGTAGTTTTTTATTGACTAATTTTTTTGTCAATGTATCAGAAAGTTGTTTTTTTGTAAGTCCCCCCACTTTTAATGAACCCAAAACAGGAAATTGAATTGTTTCATCTGCATTTACCAAGTAACCAGTCATTTGAGAGGAAGTGCCGTTTGCTGTTGTAGATGTAACAGTTGGAATATTAGGTGAATTAAATACGACTGTAGCTTCCGGATTTAGACTACTGATAGATATACTTAGTAGATCATTTTTCTGAATTACTGGCTGAACTTCAACTAAGTTTCTAAAAGTTGTATCCGTAATACTATTAAAATAAACTACATCTTTTGAACTTTTGCAAGAGGTAAAGACAATCGAAGTACCCATAAAATACAGAATATATTGAAATCTCAGGATACAAAACTTAAAATACATCTTTTCCATTGCGGCGAAAGTAATTTGAAAAAGCGATTTTACAAAATACGGCTATGCAAAGTCACGCAAAAACCGTTATTTGAACTGGTAAATGATAATAATTATACATGGTTGTAGAATTGTATACCGATAGATATATTAATAAATAGAGAACTAAAATAGTTATTTTTTATGATTATCAATTAATTAAATATATTTTTTAAACTTAATATTTTGAATGCGTTAAATTATTTTACTAGCAATAGCAAGCTATTTATTCATAAATGACTTTGTTAATAAATGACTTTATTGAAAGTTCGCCCTTAAATAAACTATCAAGACTAATCAATAGAGGCAATTCAAATTGTGCTTCTACAGGAACTTTATGTATTACATTATCTATGGATCGAACACCTTCCAAAACAATCATGTTATTCACATCCTTATTAAAAAAACCTTTACCAATCAATAAACCCAAAGTTCTATTCCTACTTAAATCGTTTAAAGCGGTCAAACCAAAATCGCCAATTCCTGCATAACAAAATATAGCATCTTCACTCAGGTGAAACAAATTCAACAACCGCTTCATTTCATGAAGTGCTTTTGTGAATATTAAGAATCTAACATTGGATGAGTTAAAGCTAGCATCTACTATTCCAACTATAATAGCATAAATATTTTTTATAATGCTTAAAAATTCAGCGCAGGCAATATCCGTAGTAAAATCTACTATTACCAATTCTTTTCTGAATGCAGTTGGTATGATCTTGAAATGTTCAACATTAGTACTAGCTATCGTAAATGAAGTTGGAATATCAAAGATCATTTCGTTGGCAAAGCTTGGTCCCTTAATTGAAGCAACTTCATTTGAAACGATTTCATTTATACTCTCAGGAATTAGTTTACTTCCTTTTCCAAATCCTTTTGCTCCATTTACAATGATTGTTTTGGGTTCTAGGTTTAAAGTAGACACAAATTCGACCACAGTGTAAGATGGAATACAAAGAAATAATAAATCTGAATCATTTAGTTGCTCTAGTTCATTGGTCGCTACTATTTGCTTGCTTAGCACCTTTGTAGGAAAGTATTTCAAGTTTTTCCTTTTGTTATTAATGTCAGAAATTATTTCAGGATTTCTTGCAAATAATAGTATTTGATGTTCTTTTCTTATAGCGTTAGCCATAGCAGTACCAAACGTTCCGGCGCCTATTACAGATACTTTCATAAATCTTAAAAATTAATAACCAAACAATTAATCTTCTATTTCAGTTACAAAGAAAAATAATAATTTATAGCCAAACAAATGAACTTCATAAAAGGGAATACAAGAAATAGGTGGATCTAGGTAAACAGGAAAAAGCGAATAATAATCTTGAATAATAATTATTCTTAACCGAAGAGCAGGTAATTGGGGAAACAGAAAATAAGCATAAGCTATTACTTAGGGACAATATACTGTCTGATTTTTCTAAGCGGCTTCATAGCTAAAGTGTACCATTTTGGAGAAAGACCATTCGATTTCCAAGCCATATAATCTTCTTTGTGCGCAGCAATCCTATTTTTCAAAGAACGGTTGCTATGCCCTCCAGCACGCATATGCACTAGAACGCTAGAGATATACTTTACTTTTATATTATTTAAAAACATAAATCTAAGTAAAAGTTCGTAGTCGGATGAATTTTTAAAGTTTACATTGAAATAACCATAGTTTTCATAAACCCCTCGTTTGACAAAAAAAGTTGGATGAGGCGGCATCCATCCTTTATAAAAAAGTTTTTTATTATACCCTCCTGCTATCCATTTCCTTAAAATTTTCTTTGCATGATGTGCATCAACATACATCAAATCACCATATACACCATCACAATCTCCTGAACTAATTGTTTTGACCACTTTTTCAATAACATGGCTATTTGGATAAAAATCATCAGAGTTTAAAATACCAATCACATCTCCGGTAGCCATTTTAACACCTTTATTCATTGCATCATAAATTCCGTTGTCAGGTTCTGATAAAAAAGGACCTGCGTGATTATTTTCTTTAATAATTTTATAGGTATTGTCAGTTGATCCACCATCAATTATTATGTGCTCAATATTTGAATAAGTTTGAGCATTAACAGACAAAATTGTATCTTTTATCGTTGCTTCACTATTGTATGTTACAGTAATTATTGAGACTTTCATTTCATTACAAGGATAAACAAAGAAATACAATTATTATGGCAAAATATCACGACTTCTAATTTTCTCTGCAGGAATGCCACTATAAATTCCAAAAGACTCCAAACTTCTAGTTGCAACGGACCCAACGGTTAAAATCGAATACTCCTTGCAGATGACTCCAGGACATACAACAGATTTTGCACCTAACCAAACACCTTCTTCTAAATGTATGGTTCCAACAATTAAATCGAAAGTATTTTTTTTATAATCATGATTCCCTGTTAACAATAATACACCTTGAGAAATGCAAACATTATTATCAATTATCACTTTTGCAAGATTGTCTATCCAAACTTTTTCACCAATCCACACATCATCAGCAATGTTCAAAAACCAAGGATACTTAATATGAACCGAAGGTTTTATTACAACTCTTTTTCCAACTTTGGCTCCGAACATTCTTAATAAAAAACATTTGAAGCTACTAAAGAACCCCAGGCTATGATTGAAAAATACTGCATTTACAATACTCCATAAAGCTATCTTTATAGCAGATCCTGGCCTATACCAGCTATTGTTATACGCCGCTAATTTCATACTTCTTTGCCTTTTCATTTACCTCTAACATTTCATATTTACCAAGGTTTTTAATAAATAAACCAGTAAGTAGAAAAATAAATAAGTATGAAAAAATATTAAATGTAAGGTGATGGTCCAAAGAACTAATAAAACTCCATTTGTGATGATTTGCTAAGACGATCAAAATAATTCTAGTGATGTTCAATGTCATTATAGATATTATTCCAAATAACAACCATTTTAATTTAAAATATATTGAGCCAATATTAGCTAAGGTAAATGCAGCCCAAAAACTCATTACTCCCCAACCAAGGCAAGATGGGTTAACACTTATCCCTGGAGAGTTAACGATTTTCAAAGAATGATAATTTTTCTGTAGGGTTGAATATTGTAATATTTCTAAAATTGCGTTTGCCGAGTTAGTTAATATTCTTGTTAGGCCAGTAATAATATTAAAATGATTTTCAAGAAATGAAGAATATACCATGCCCCCTTGGCCAACAATACCTCTATATGCTGGAAAGAAGAAATAAAAGATAACAAAGTACCCAATAAACCTAACTACAAATATATATGGTGATTTACTCTTCAAATTATTAGGTTCATTATTTATAAAGTGACTGGAATAAAAATTTATTAAAATAAATGTAACATTATTAAGCAAAATTATTTCCTAAAATATCACGAATATTTCGCCTGCACTAATTAATGGTTCTTAGAAAATCATAAGTCTCGGTCGGCTTGGTATTGCTATAGTATGAAACAGCTAAGGTATGAGCTGCTTTACAATACACTTCATATTCAATTTGATCCATTTGCATAAACATAACAATTCCACATTTCGAGTCTTCAATATTTCCAATATCTACGTTTATTCCGCTTTTACCCTCTTTCAGTCCCTTCCATGGAGTAAAAAAACTCGTGATAATCGGCCTACCAACACTAAGAGATTCGTAAATTGCATGTCCGAAATTTTCACCTTTAGTCAAAAGTATGAAAGCATGATACTTGGATAATGTTTCCTGAACCATATCAGGAAATAAATCCCCTCTATACTTTACCCTGTCACGCATTTGGTTTATCAATTGAATACATGATTTCCAATACGCATTATCTTTCACAGGTCCATAGATATCTAATGTTATGTTGCGATCTAAAACCTTTAATAACTCTAAAGTGAATAGCAGGTTTTTCTTTTCAGTAATTAATGATAAATAAACAAGCTTTAACTCTCCTTTTAATTTTTTTGGAATAGAAATATTTTGGTATGGAATTTTAGAGATATTGTTAGCAGTGAATATACCATTATTCTTTGGAAAATACTTTTTTATATCTTCTTTCTCTTCGAGGTTGGTAGCATGCCAATTTGCTTTATTTAGTAGCCCGGAAAATTTTAATATTTGTAAATAAATTCTTTTTTTAAACGACTTTCCGGCCAATGCCCCCTTTTGTAACATACCTCTAGGACAAATGATTACTCCGAAATTGAATGACTTCCTCAACATCAGAATCCAAATAAAAAACTGAAAGGAAAAAATTCCATTGAGATATACAAAAGTGGGGTTTACAGCATTAATAATATTTTTAATTTCGCCTTTTGGAAAATTTCTTGTAGCATAAAAAACATTTAACCCCTTTTGTGCACCTTCTAAATTCACTTCATTCCAACTATTTATTTTGATTGCAGACATTGGTTCGGTCATCGATAAATCATATGCACTTGCAAATACCGAAAAATCAATTTCATGCTCTAATGCAATAATTAAATTCGTTAATGATTGAATAGGTCCTCCAGCCCTGTAAGCAGGAAAAAAGTATTCATTTACAATTAGAATTACTGATCGCTCTTTTATTAAATCCATTTTTTCAACAACCTCTAACTTTCTTTTTTTAGCAAAAATTTATTTACTCTTTTCACAAGGTATTTATTAAAAAGAAACCAAGTAATAAAATAAGTTAGTGTCCATCCCAAAAATTTAGTTGTAGCAACTCCTAAACAAGGAATTAGAAAAAACAAAGGAGCAACAAACGACAACCCCCATATTCGATTAAGAGAATGACTAATAATGTATTTGTAAATATACCCAATTAACAAACCAAAAAAGAAAATAGGAATAAACATAAAAAATGGTCCATAATCAATATACCTTTCTGCAACCAATCCAAGGCTAAAGCTAACACCTTGATCTGCACCTGAAAATTGCCTTCCGGTATATTTGCTGGTTAAATACGAGTCATCGATCGATACTTTGCTTGGAAAAAAAAGTCGTGGTTTTAATACGTGCTCTAGGCCTCCCATTAATAACGCACCGTCTTCAAAAGGCAATACGTCTGGTACTTGAGAAACACTCATTGCAAAATATTCTGTGTATGATACACGATTGGCCAACGCTTCAACTCCTTTATTAAAATTCTCAGCAAAATTCCCGGAATTGAAGTTTTCACCAACCAATTCCCCAAGTTTCTGCAAACTACCTATTTTACTTTCTTGCGCTATTATTTGCGACTTTGCACCCCCTGTCAAATAGGTTCTATACTCTCCTTTAACAACAGTCCAAATAACCATCATAAAAAATGCGACTACTCCAAATATGCTTACTTGTATCATTCTCTTAACATTTATCCTTGATGAGAATGTAAGAAATGAAGCCACCGCCATAAACAAATAATCCTTAAATGAGGACCAAAACCCAGATAAACTTAAAACCACTTCAATTAGGAGTATTAAGTATACCCATTTTTGATTGGAAGGAAACAATAAAGTGTGAATAATTAGCAATGTTAGGAAGGCCCATTTTACCCAAATCAAAGCAACCCCTGCTTGACTTAGTCCACCCAAATTCAAAACAATTCCTCCAAATATGGAAGCAACAAAGGAGTAAACAGAATATAATAATAATAACCGCTTCCCATCGAATTTTGAAAGGTCATTTACAAGTTGATATTCTTCATGAATTTTTACTTTTTTTATCACAAAATAAATTCCTAAGCTATATACTAATGTAGCAAAAAGGGAGAGATAAGTTGTGTAAATAAAAGTTGTTGGCGTTTGCGTTAGTTCAATCATTGGTCGATTGAAAAAAATACCATAAATCATTAAAGTGCAAACAGTCATCCAGAAAAAACAAACACCAAAAAATATTATCTTAGGTTCATCGTGTCTCCATGATATCTTGGCTAAGAAGATCAGCAATGCAGATGCAATACCAAATAATTGTTTATCTGGCGAAAAAATCCACAAAATGATTAATACAAAAGCTAGTGGTGCTATGTTCATTTAATGCGATTTATCCCAAAATTCTGAAGGCCAATTTCCTTCCCTAATGTTTTGTGGCAATTCTGAAGTTGGAATATAATCATACTTCTGTCTCAAAATTTTCTCCAAATATGCAGGATCATGATTTTCTGGATGAGAATGTTTGCTCATCTTCTCTACTATTTTCTGTTTATCTCTTCTAACATAAGCACCATGATGAAACATACCTACTTCACAAGGACAATCAATATAACCTAAAAAATTGTTTGACAATTTAGGGTTTATACGTAACATCGTTAACAACTTTTTTATCCTATGCTCATTCCACGTTATCACCCTTCTCTCTTCAAACAAAACGCCGGCTTTCACAAATCCGAACTGATGATGTATCCAGGTTTCAGGAGGAACCCGGAGGTTCCAATTAAACCCATATTCATAAGCACTTACCCGCATTGCCTTAGGCCTTTTCTTTCCTAGATATTCAATAATAGCGGGAAAGGTATTCATATCATAAATTTCATCTGCATCGACAATTAAAAAGTAATCAGGGGGTTCAAAAAAACGCTTAACATCTTTTAGTGGTACTCCATGAGGTTTTATTCCTTTTGAACCATCAGAAAGAATAGACATCATCTCATGGTTGCGGGAAGCTGTTTCATCATTGTATCGTCTTGCTACCACATGTATTTTTCCTTCAGCATCAGGAAAATTCAAAGCATAATTTACCGTATTATCTGGAATTACTTTTTTCGAAAAATAATCGCGATCATATTGAGTAACAATACTTATCCCTGAGCAAAAAGGGTACATGCTTTTTAGCAATTCAATTATGAAGTCCTCTTCATTAAGTGCTATACAAATTGCGTGTATTCTCAAGTTTAAAAATTAGATATTAATAGTTAGGAATGCAAGACTGCACTTTCAATACGTTCTGCAATTTTTGTAAAAGTAAAAGATTGAATTTGATGATAGGAAAATGCTGATCCCTCTTCCAGAATTGCCGGTAAATTTATTATTCGTTTCAAAGTATTTTCGAAAGATTCTATAGTAGGATCAATAACAAAGCCATTTCTTCCTTCTACGATCAAATCCATCGCTCCACCACATTTGTTACTAGCCACCACGACTTTTCCACATGCCATTGCTTCATTGATAGCCAAACCCCACGTTTCACCAGGACCACTAGAAGGCAATACAAATACATCAGCCAACCTATAAGCAACTGGCATCATTGATTGGTTTTGAAACGGGAGTAATGTAATGTTAGAAACATTTTTCACTTTCTGTTTTATTTCATTTTCTAACACACCATTACCGATGATAATAAAGTGTATTTGTGGAAAATGCTGAGCAGCCTTAATAATGAACAACGGATTTTTTTTCTGTTCTAATTTACCCGCAAAAAGTAATGAAGCCTTTCCATCAGGAATATTTAGTTTATACCTCCATTCTTTAGCTTGTTTCGCATAGCTACCATTTACATCATAAAAACGATCATTGTCGATGGCATGAGGAGCGTAAACTAATCTTTCATTTTTAACACCATGCGCTTCGAAATAGGCCCTATTATTGGTTCCAACGTATAGGGCTATGTCAATATTCCTGTATACCCAAGTCAAAAAAATACGTCTTAACATCTTTTTGATAGAAAACCCCTCAGGTTCATCTAGCAAAATAGAATCACCACGAAACAAAATGGGAATTTTTCCTTTAAAATGTCTTAACACCTTGAGATGGCTTTTAAATGCCCATCCAAAAATCAGCAATGCATTTGCCCCAAATTGATTTATCCGTTTTATCAAATCGGGATTAATAATTCCTTTAAAATGTGAAGAACCGGGATTAGAAGAAACATTTGGCACAAACTCAAAATCATACCCATCCAATAATGGAATATCCCATGCTCGTTGTTTACCAAATCCTGGATCAAACACCTTGTCTCTTGCATCTTCTCCCCATGTGTAAAATACTTTTACTTGTAAATTACCACGCTCAGACAAAAGTTTGAATAGCGGTGCATAATATTGAATTGGATGCGTAGTTATGATAGCGATTCGAGTCAATTACTTAAAGTAAAATTATTTTATTTTCTGCATTCGATGGCAACTGCATTTAGAAACCTGTCTTCGTTTTCTACAAACTTGAACATCTCATCTTCGCTATCATTAAACTTGCTATTGCGAATGCCTACAAAACCTACATTTGCAAGTTCAACTGCTAAAGATTTGCTATCCCACATCCACAAGTGGTGAGAATTCCCAAAAAATGAACTTATTAATCCGTTGAACCCTTTAGGCCTTTCCTTTATTCCAAGCAATGAATACTCCATGAACCTTATGCTTGCTGAACGATTTCCACTATCGAGTTCGGCAATATAAGACCTTGCTAAAAATTCTATGTCAGGCAAAACACATCTAAAAATGCCCCCTTTCTTCAGAATTTTATAAGAATTTTTCAAAGAACTTCTAAAATCATTAAGTGATAAGTGTTCCAATGTATGGGAGCAATAAATACCATCGCAAGAATTTTCCATAACGGGCAATCCCTTAACGATGTCTCCATACATCACATTTTCGGGAAAAACAACATTAACTTGTTTCCTTAATAAACTTCCAATTACGGGTAACTTCTGAATTCTAAGTGTAGGAGAGACATCATAGTTCTTCCATTGCTCAGGTGCTGATAAGCCACAACCATATTGAACATAGTTTTTTTCCATTAGCTAAATAAATTTATTCAAGTAAAATCACTGATTGATGATGGGTAAATAAAATGGTGTTTAAAAAATTCTTCAACCTAATGCAATTTTTTCACGAAAGGAATAAAATTCTCTCAACCATGAAGCTAGTTAGCGCCTATTACTTCATTTAATACATCTGCGACCATTGAAGCAGAGCTTTTTGCAGAGTATTTATTCAATTTTTCCAGATCAGGATTCCAATCGGTATTATTATCCAAAAAAGAATTTAATCCATTGTAAAGCTTCTTTTCAAATGCTTCCTTTGATTCATTTTCTTCAAAAGTGACCAGATAGTCACTACTTTTAGTTTCCTGCAAAATGCTTATCACAGAACTTAAATGATGAAACACCGCAAATACTGGTTTTCGTGAGAGCAAAGCTTGAAAAATTTTACTAGCTGTATAGTGCATTTCAGTGCTTCCAATTGCCAACACCCCATGAGCATTAGTCAAGTTGTTGAGCACTTCCAGGTAAGGAATGCGTTCGCTTTTTTCAAATACAATATCTGAAATGCCATGTTGCATAGCATAATGCATCACGCTATTAAGCCTTCCGTGATTTGTACCTACAAAATAAAACCTTACTCTGTTGTCAAGTTTTCCAGTATTTCGAATTGCTGCAATTATTTTAAACATTTCATCAATGAAATAATGGGATTTGGGCAAGAAGGCGCCTGCATAGATGTATGGTATCACATCGCCATCATTACTCCATAACAACTTATCATTCTCTGGCTTAACATTATAATCTCCTGGATCGAAACCATAAGGCATTCCCTTGTGTGGAATGCTTAATAAATGAGGATTTCTTTTAAATACATCTTCATAGTAAGAAGATGAAACCCCAGTAAAACCAGCAACTTTTCTTACTGCTATTGGTTCAAGAAATTTAGAAACCAACGTTGCCATTTTGGCTCTACTGAAAAATGATTGGCTTCCCGGGAATTCATGTACCCATGGGTCAATGTAATCTATCACGTAAGGGACAGATGTTGCATCATGAACTTCTCTGCCTATCAGCGCAGTGTAAAATGGAGGAATTGGCACCCACATACAATCAATCTTTTCACTTTTGATTATTTCTATAGCTTTTTGCTTTAGCTGGCTAAATGCGCGAAGAGAAATGTCTCCATATAATCGAAAACGCCCCACTTTTTTAGCATCTACAAATTCAACTCTCACATTTTCATTTACTAACTTTATTAAATCTGCCGAAGTTTCTTCTTCATAATAAATAGGATTAACAGCCAAAACTATTGGCTGCCAATTAAACTCTTTAAGAAAATTAGCGATTAGCCTTGCTCTTAATACTCCAACGTTATTGGAAGGATACCAATGCGGATAAATAATCAGCAGCTTTTTTATACTCAGTTTATTAATTTTAATTAGTTAGCGATTTACTCAAAGTCAGTTCATCAAAACATCCTTCACAAGTTGCTTCACCTTCTCTCCTTCCTTTTCCCAATTAAACTCAATGCTTGCTAGCTGCCGTGCATTACTTCTTGCATCTAATAGTTCTTTTCGGTTTTCATATAATCTAGTAATTAAAACAGCAAGTTGCTGTTGATTTTCAGATTTGTAAATAAACCCAGAACCGGGATTCTCTTTCAAGAATTTTACTTGAGCACTCGTATCGGAAAAAACAATACAATTTCCTGCAAGCATGTAAGTAAACATTTTATTTGCCAAACAAAAATCCTTATTATTACAATAGGGAATTTCAATGGACAAACCGATATCGTATCGCGCAGAAATTGCAAAAACTTCATTTGGCGATGAAGGTGGCAAAAAATGAATTTTTTTTGAGTAAGATATATCTAACAATACCTTGTCAAACCCAGCCGAAAGTTGACCTAGCAAATACAACTCAACATTTATTGAAGGAGGCAATAAATTCATGGCATGGACTACTGCTTCTATTCCCCTATAAGGTCCCACCGTTTGAGAAAACCAGAACAAGCTAAGTACATTTGAATTGCCAGGAATAATACTTTGAAGAAACCGC
>JANPHE010000067.1:0-37428 GCA_031424295.1 Segetibacter sp.
GTGTCAGATCCAATTCTCTACCAATAGGGTCATAGCGGTCTGTGCTTATTTGGGCAACCGGAAAGCCTGTTTTTTTCCATGTTTTTCCAGCGTCTGTTGATTTATAAACGCCATCACCATGGTGGGTCATAACGCCACGTACAGCATGTTCTCCCATTCCTACATATACTACATTGGGATCACTTTCGGCTACCGCTACAGCACCCACAGACCCGGTCTTAAAAAATCCGTCAGATACATTGTTCCAGGTGATGCCCATGTCTTCTGTTTTCCAGAGTCCACCACCTGTGGTGCCTTGATAATACACTGCAGGGTTGCCAACAACACCAGTAGCGCAATTGGAACGGCCGCCCCGAAATGGTCCAATGCAACGCCATTTAACAGGTTTAAGAAAACCATTCAAATCGTTAACGGTCGTGTCTTTTTTGGTTTGAGCTTTCATGCTGAAACCAATGGCCAACAGGATAAGTATCAATAAAGTTTGTTTTTGCATATGGGGAAGTAATTATTTCGAAAAGTAATGCTTTTTGTACACTTGCGGTAGTAGGTTCAAATCAATCTTTAAGTAGAATTTGATAAAATGCTAATGGCCATTCTAAATCATTTCCGTCATTTTGGCTAACTGTACAAGGGCAGTAGTATCTCTTGCACCTAGTCTTTCTATCATATTGCTTCTGTGATTGCCAACCGTATTGGGGCTGATAAAAAGTTGTTTGGCAATTTCTTTGGTATCAATATCTGATGCAATCAATGTAAGAATTTCTTTTTCTCTTACACTCAATAAATCGTGTTTGGAATACATTTTATCATTCGAATGAAAGGTCTGAACAAATTGTTTTTGCTGCCCATAAGCAAATCGAATCCAGTAATAGGGAAAATCTTTTTTGATGAGGTGGTGAATGTTTTGTACATAGTTAAGGGTGTACTTAAAATTTCGTTGTTCATCTACCTGTATGGGCATGCCCTGAGAAAAAATGCAGATCGGTTTTCCATCCAATCTTGTAAAACGCATACAGCTGTGATGGATCTTCATGTTTACCCGGTCTTCAAATGGAATATTGAGCAGCACCTTCGTAAACCAATCAACGGACTCGAAAGGAAAGCGGGCATATTCTTTATTAAGCAACCCCAATATACTCATCATTCGTTCTTGCATGGTACCGTCGGGTAAATCGCCCCAAAATTCCATATGTCCTATCTCTAATTCCGGTGCAAATGTTTCATGATTGAAAATAGTGAGGTGGGTATCGGTTCCTTTGATGCCTTGCAAAAGAAATTCAAGTTCCTTCATGTATGCAGCCCTATTAGTCAGGCTGTCATTGTTGAAAATGTATTGAGATAGTTCAGCAACTTTATGATAGATAGCTTCGCTTTTTTTAAGGCCAATCAGTATATCATTGTCTAAAAAAGTTGCCATCGTTTAGGTATTGTTATATTGTTTGCGGATTTGATCGTAATATAATAATTATTGATCATTGCGACGGGTATAATTTGAGCGAAACTCAATCTGCAAAAAGAAGTAAGGGCGATGAAAAGGAATAGTATATTACTTTTCATTGTTAAATTAGTTCAGATCTATCCTATATCATATCCGTCATCTTAGCTAACTGAACCAAGGCTGTAGAATCTCTTGCGCCAAGTTTTTCAATCATGTTGCTTCTGTGATTGCCTACGGTAGCGGTGCTAATAAACAAACGTTCAGCTATTTCTTTGGTGTCTAAATCATCGGCAATTAATTTCAAAATTTCCTTTTCTCTTGCAGAAAGCAGGTCTTTGGTAGCAGGTATTTTATCAACTGAATGAAAGGTGTGTACATGTTCACTATTGGCACCATGAGAAATCCTTATCCAATAATTTCTAAAGTCTTTTTTGAGTAAATGATTGATGTTTTGGACATAATTGAAAGTATAACTGAACTTTCTTTCTGCATTGTAATGTATTGGTAACCCTTTGGATAATAAGCAGACAGGTTTGTCATTCAGCAGCCTATACCTGATGCCGCAATGAAAAATCTGGATGTTTGTGCTTTGTTCAAAAGGCATTTTCTCCAAAACACCTGTAAACCATTTAACAGAATCTGTAAAAAACGATTTGTAGTCGCTCTCTAACAAACCCATGATCTGCGCCATTCTATCAACTCTTTCTACTTTTGGCAGGTCTCCCCAAAATTCTTTTTCTCCTACTTCCAACACAGGGGTGTAGTTCCTATGATCAAATATGGCAACAATGGTATCTGTGCCGCTAACGCTCTTTAGAAACTGATTGGCTTCATTTCTGAATCGTTCTATTTCTCCAATATCATCATCGATGAAATATGCAGCGGACATGGCCACAATCTTCTTGTAAAGCATGTCTGCATTCTGCAACCTGATTAAACTGTTAACCTCCATTGCGTATTATTATTTACCTCAATATAAATTCCTCTAATCGTTATCAGAAAATGTAAAAAATAGCGATTTTCACTATTCCCCACCTTTATTAGTACTAATAGGTTTGTAAAATAAACTTATCAGTTATAGAAACTGTTAATTGTTTTATTATGGAAACAACAAATATAGGTTCTTCACATCAGATGCATTCTACACTTCAAAAGTGCGACGTTAAAAATACCAATGTTCAAATAGATACTGCTGTACTCGTCAGTATGATTATTGCAAAGAATGAGCGGGGTTTTCATTTACTTTATGACAACTATTGTGGATCGTTGTATGGGATACTTTTAAAGCTTGTCAGGCGTACTGATGTAGCAGATGACCTTCTTCAAGATACATTTATTAAAATTTGGAAAAACATGGGAAAGTTTGATGTAGAAAGAGGCACCTTATTTACCTGGATGATGAATATAGCCAGAAACATTGCAATTGATTATTTGCGTTCTTCGGGTCATAATCAACAAATGCTGCACGTAAACAATGATTTTTGTTCAATTTATACAGATTACAAAGCGGCTACAGACTCTTGCAGCAGCACTGTAGAGTACAACGATTTTAAAAGCAAGGCGATGAAACTCAATGCTAAATATGCAGAAGTGATAGACATGATTTTCTTCTATGGCTGCACACACGATCAAACAGCACGCATATTGAATCTACCTTTGGGAACCGTTAAAACAAGAGCAAGAAAGGGTCTTGATATGCTTAAGATGCTCTATCTGCAATAATTCAAAATCAATTAATAAAGCAAATGGTTGGTGCATTGTAAAGAATGTAACATGCACCTAAACGACAGAAAATAACGAATGATTGCACGGGAATATATTGCCAGCGGAATATTGCATGACTACTGCCTTGGCCTCCTTTCTGAAGATAAGGAAAGTGAGGTAAATGCCATGTGCTTTGAATATGCTGAAGTAGCACAAGCACTTCAACTGCTTCGTAAAGCATTAGAAAAATATGCTGGCAGTGATAAAATTTTGCTCAGAGCAGAATTGCGCAAGGTTATTTGGGAAGCTTTAAATAATTGGCAGGTAGAAAATCGGTAGTTAGTATAAATTATATTGCATTAAAAAGGTGTTTCAAAGTTCTTCACAATTTGTTGTGCCACAACATCCATTTCAGCATCTATTATTTTCGCTATTCTACCATTCCCAATAAAAACAAGTATTACGTGATCACATTGCTCAACCTAAAATCAATACCTGAATTATCGTGTCATGATTTATTATCCAATCATATTAACTTAACTAAAAGTAGAAAAGAGCAAAACATTAAAAAAGCTGAATAAAGAACTTGAAAGTACAAGTGAGTGACACAACCAAAACCGAATAGAGTGCAGATGTATGTTCCCAAAAATTGTTAAGTTAGCGGTATTTTTATCCAATCCCTAATAAACTATAACCGTATCCTTGATTATTCCATCGTTGATTGTTATAACAAATATTTTATCGTATTCGTCGTCTTTTAGTAATGAATATTTTTCCTTTCCTAATATTAGATTAATCAAAGGCGGTACCGTGTTGGAATGACCGGCGATTACAATGGTTTTTCCGGTCTCTAATTTAATTATTTCGGCAAAAGCTGCTTGTGATTTGGCATCATACAACTTCACTTCTTTGCCTGCCATTTTTGCCCAAGGCGTTACAGTTGCCACTGTTCTTGTGTAATTGGTTGAGTAAAATTCATCTGGAGTTATCCCAGGAAACGATTGGTATAATCTATCGGCTCTATTTACACCTTCTGCAGTTAATCCAGGGTTGCTTCCCCCCATCGTATCCTTTTCTGCATGTCGCACCAGGATGATTTTGGTTTCTGCGTTCGGTTTAAAGCTATAAGCAACCAATAACAAAATGGAAAGGGATGCTATGGATAATAGAAGCAAATGAGGGAATGATTTTTTCATAAACAATTTTGAAATGAAAAGGTAGGGTTTCTGTTTTAATAAGCAAGAGTACAATTTCATACTATCTTGGTATTCCAATTATATTTCATGCTGTTTTAGCAGGAAAACTTATATTCATGAGACGGAGAGGCAGATTTCCTTTAGGAAAAATGACATTGAAGCATGTTTTTCTTGAATGGATTCTATTTTGTACTCTTTTTAAATATTCAATTACATTATGAATCTTAACAATTATACCATTAAATCGCAAGAGATTATTCAGCAGGCACAACAGCTTGCTTTCAACTTTAAAAATCCCAATATTGAAATCAATCACCTGCTGAAAGCTTTGCTGGATGATGAAGAAAGTCCGGTAGATTTTTTACTAAAAAAGAACAATGTAAATGTTGCATTTGTAAAAACAAAAGTAGCAGAATCGATAGATAAGCTTCCCAAAGTATCGGGTGCCGAACCTGCACAGAGCATTGGGAGGGAAATGAACAATTTGCTCCTTCGTTCTAATTCAGTAATGAAAGACCTGAAGGATGAGTTTGTAAGTGTAGAACATATATTATTAGCCATCGTTCAAGGCAACGACGACATGGCTATGCTACTTAAAAATGCAGGTGCATCGGACAAAGGATTAAAGACTGCTATAAAGGATCTTAGAAAGGGTGCCACGGTTAATTCGCAGACATCTTCACAGCAATACAATTCCCTTCAGAAGTATGCCCGCAATTTCAACGATATGGCCCGGGAGGGTAAGTTGGATCCGGTGATAGGTCGCGATGAAGAAATCCGCAGGACATTGCACATACTAAGTCGCAGGAGTAAGAACAATCCGATACTGGTAGGAGAACCCGGCGTGGGTAAAACAGCCATTGCTGAAGGATTGGCACATCGAATAATCAATGGGGATATTCCTGAAAATCTGAAAAGCAAAATTATCTATGCTTTAGATATGGGGCAATTAATTGCCGGAGCCAAATACAAAGGAGAATTTGAAGAGCGTTTGAAAGCAGTTGTAAAAGAAGTAGCTGAAAGTGATGGCGAGATTATTTTGTTTATTGATGAAATACATACACTCATAGGTGCCGGTGGGGGCGAAGGTGCTATGGATGCTGCCAACATTCTTAAACCAGCGTTGGCAAGAGGAGAATTGAGGGCTATAGGTGCAACAACCTTGAATGAGTACCAAAAATATTTTGAAAAAGACAAGGCATTAGAAAGGCGGTTTCAAAGAGTAATGATTGATGAGCCGAGCATAGAAGACGCCATATCTATTTTGAGAGGAATAAAAGATAAATACGAAACGCATCACCATGTGCGCATAAAAGACGAAGCCATTATAGCTGCTGTAGAATTGTCAAGCAGGTATATAACGGATCGTTTTCTTCCGGACAAAGCAATTGACCTGATAGATGAAAGTGCGGCAAAGCTAAGGTTGGAAATGAACAGCATGCCTGAAGAGTTGGATGAACTGGAAAGAAAAATACGTCAATTGGAAATAGAACGGGAAGCAATCAAAAGAGAAAATGACGAAGAAAAGTTGAAACAGCTGGCACTTGACATCAGCACACTGTCAATGGAACGCGATACCCTGAAAGCCAAGTGGCAGCAAGAAAAAGAAGTAGTCGAAAAAATTCAAAATGCAAAGGTAGAAATAGAAAGCCTTAAGCACCTGGCAGAGCAAGCCGAACGCAATGGTGAATACGGAAAGGTAGCAGAAATAAGATATGGCAAAATACAGGAGCAGGAAAGCATCATAGCAGAGTTTACCGAAAAGCTCAATGCGATAAGTGAACACAAGCGCCTCTTAAAAGAAGAGGTAGATGCAGAAGACATAGCTGAGAGTGTAGCAAAGGCAACAGGTATTCCTGTAACAAGAATGATGCAGAGCGAAAAAGAAAAACTATTGAATCTGGAGGATGAACTACACAAAAAAGTAGTAGGGCAGGAGGAAGCCATAGAAGCCGTGGCCGATGCAATCCGCAGAAGCCGGGCAGGATTGCAAGACCCCAAAAAACCGATTGGCTCTTTTATTTTTCTAGGTACTACCGGTGTAGGTAAGACGGAGCTTGCAAAAGCATTGGCAGATTACCTGTTTGATGATGAAACCATGATGACGAGGATAGACATGAGTGAGTACCAGGAAAAACACAGTGTTAGCAGACTGGTAGGGGCTCCTCCCGGATATGTAGGTTATGAAGAAGGTGGACAGTTGACTGAAGCGGTAAGGCGAAAGCCTTATAGTGTTGTGTTGCTAGATGAAATAGAAAAAGCGCATCCTGATGTTTACAATGTATTGCTTCAGGTATTAGATGATGGTCGCTTAACGGATAATAAAGGCCGTGTTGTTAACTTCAAGAACACGATCATCATCATGACGAGCAACATGGGTAGCCAAATTATTCAAGATGCTTTTGAACATGTTGACGAAAACAATAAGGAATCGGTAGTTGAACAAGCAAAGGAAGATGTGATGATATTGCTGAAGCAGACCATTCGTCCGGAATTTCTGAATAGGATAGATGAAGTGATTATGTTTCAACCCTTGATGAGAAAAGAAATAAAAGGGATTATTAAAATACAATTGGAGAACTTGAAAAAGCTGGTGGAGCAGAGTAGTGGCATTCAACTAGAATTTAGTGATTATGCATTGGAGTATCTTTCTGCCAACGGATACAATCCGCAGTTTGGAGCACGGCCATTGAAGCGTTTAATACAAAAGGAAGTTGTTAATCAATTAAGCAAAAATATCCTAGCGGGTAGTATAGACAAATCCAAACCAGTATTGGTAGATGTGTTTGATGGCGTAGTGGTATTTAGAAACAAAGAATTGGTAACTGCATAATTTTGGTATGTATTAAAAGGCCCTCTTGAAAATCAAGAGGGCTTTTTAATGTCATTATATTCAGTTATTTTTTTCTGGCTCTTAACATTTTTATTGGAGATCCTAATAAAAGAGAAAGTGAGTCCTTTACTTTTGTTGAGTCGGATTGTCTGATTTTCATAGGAACGTATAGTCGGTATCTAACACTGTCCCTTACCAATATCGTATCTACTTTTACAGGAATTCCAAACTGAATTAACTGTTCGCTTCTGGATGCTGCCGCAATTTTAAAACGTGTTGTTTCAAATACCATTTTATAGGTCAATATCGAATCGGAAATAGGAGTGCTATCTATACCTATTGTATTAGTATTAATTTGTGGTAAAGTGTCAGGTGCAGGTTCTATAATCGTATCAATTAAACCCTGTTGTTGTATAATTGGTTCATCATTTTGTTGGTATTTACTAAGTAAATTCGTTACGCCCCAACCTATACCGGCCAATGCAGCCAACGCGGAAATAACTATTAGCCCTACAACAAAGATGCGCCCAACATTGACATTTAATGATCGGCTCGGATAATTGTGTTCTTCATTTTCCCTCTTAGGATTCAATTCTTCTTTTACTGGCAGGAAATTACCGGGTGTAAATTCGTAATTTCCATTGTTGATTTTGGTGAGCGTACCTATTCCTTCAATGGTATATGGTTTGCCTAGATTGATAAATTGTTTGATATTAGAGAGATAAGATTCCAAATCTGACCGGACGAGTGGTTGAATTTTTCCTAGCTTTTCAACCAAATATTTTATGAGGTCTTCATCAATAGGTTGCTTAGGTTTGTACTCAAACAATAGACCATCAATAGGATAGTACACCTCTTTTTCCAATTCATTGGGGACACTTACATTGCTGTCTAGCGTAAATGTTCCAATGCCTTCAAGCGCCAGTTTTTTGTTTTTGTATAAGTAGGATGCCAGGTAGTGATCAAATTTCACAATCCACAGTTTATGTTTAGCAAACATAGGTATTTTCGTAATGAAAAACGGCGAACAAATACACTTGATTTTTGCATAATATGGTGGTTTGGCTCAATACCGCTTTACCTTTGTCAAATGTTAACTACAGATGAAGAGAAATTTGTTGCCTATTGGGCAGAAACAAGATTGGTAAAAAAAAGTCTTACAAGGCAACTTTTGCGTGGGTTGCCAATAGGTATGATGATTGGAATTGGTATTTTGGTTTGTTTTGAATCCGGGTGGTACACACGGGCAAACATGGTTGCCAATAGTCAAAGTACGCCATATGTATTAATTATTGCAATTGTGGGGATAGTAGTATTCTGCAGTATTTTCTTCCAAAAGCACCAATGGGAAATGAAGGAACAGCAGTATCTTGAATTATTGATTAAAAAGCAAAAAGCCGAAAAAAGGTCTGGCATGCAGCAAGAAGATATCTTTGGTGGTCAATAAGTGAGCTTACACAAACGCTGTTTTAAAAATGGATAAATTAGTTTCTGCTTTATTAGTTTCAGTTTCATTGGTTGTTATTTTATCCTGGGGCTGTGGTAAAAATAGTGGTTGTAAGCCAGTTTCTCCAGAGAGTGAAAAAGCTCAGATTGAACAGTTTATGGCCGCAAATGGCTTGGACTCATTTAAAATTTCCAACAACATTTATTATAAGATTCTCAATCCAGGTGCGGGTCCTGTTCCTAATCTTAATTCTATAGTTGAAGTTACTTATATAGGATTATTTATGAATGGTAATATTTTTGACCAATCTCCGGCAGCCATTTCATTTCCGCTCAATCAGGTAATTGAGGGTTGGCAATTGGGCATTCCATTAATTAAAAAGGGCGGGCACATCACCCTTATTATTCCATCTTCTTATGCTTATGGATGCGTTGGAAACGGTTCCATTCCTCCTAATTCCGTGCTCTATTTTGATATCAATCTTATAGATGTGAAATAATCTGTTGCGGACTATTTCAAAATTGGTAAAATAATTTTGCTACGTGTTGCATCGTTGTGATACAAACGGATGGTTGCTTTTTCATAATCATCTTCTTTAGCATTGTAAATATTAATGAACTTATTTGGATTTCTATCCACCAAAGGGAACCAACTGCTTTGAACCTGAATCATGATTTTATGTCCGGGTTTAAAAGTATGGGCTACATCAGGTAACGTAAAGTTTACTTTGGTAATTTTCTTTGCCACTAATGGCTCTGGCTTTTCAAAACTATTGCGGTATTTGGCTCTCATTACTTCTCCTCTTACCATCATTTGATAGCCGTTCATGATGTATTTATCCGTATCACTGTATTGAAATTTTTCAGGGAATACGTCAATTACCTTCACCACAAAATCTGCATCAGATCCGGTTGTGCTTATCATCAAATCGGCAATAATTGGCCCTGCTATAGTTACCTCTTCCATTAATACATCTGTTGTAAAAGATAAAACATCTGGTCTTATGGCAGCAAATCGCTGGTCATCGGTCATGTATTCTCTTGTTCGGTCAGACAATACGCCTTCAGCAAAAGGAACAGGTTTAGATGGGTCGCTGATGTATTCCGAAAATGTACTTTCATCTGTTGGTTTTTGTTGGGCTTCAACAGGCGCAGGTACATTCCAACTCATTTTAAAATCTTTGTCAAAAAACAACTCTTTTTGTTCACTGTTAGCAGGAGGCCATTGATCAAATTTTCGCCATTTATTTTCGCCACTAAAGAAAATAGTAGCTTCTGCAATATTTGGAGACTTTCCTTTTCCTTTTAAATAGAAGTTGAAAAATGGAATTTCAATGTTCTTTTGATACCATTCACTCGTCTTGCTTTCAAACTGAACATTTCCTAAACTGCTGCCTTCCGATCTTACCCATCCACCATGATACCATGGACCCATTACAATCCGGTTATTTGTGCCCAGACTCTGCTTCTCTATTGCCAGGTAAGTATTCCATGCACCATAGCAATCTTCTGCATCATACAAACCTCCTACCACCAAAACAGCAGGTTGTACATTGGATATAAAATTCCTAACGTTTCTTGCTTTCCACCATTCGTCCATATTAGGATGCTTTTGCAAATCGTTCCAAAACTTAATGCTGTCTCCCATATACTTTTTAGAAAGACTATTAAAGGTCGGATGTTGCAGATAAAAAGCATACTTGTCTTTTGTTGTGTAGGTAATGCCCGGTCCATAATCTTTTGTAGGAATAGGTCTTGGTTTTCCAAAACCTGAATAGAAGTCGAACGCATCCATGAGCATGAATGCCCCATTGTGGTGAAAATCATCGCCAATAAACCAGTCCGTTACCGGTGCCTGTGGGCTAACAGCTTTTAGTGCAGGATGGTTGCATAATGCGGCCATAGTAGAATAAAATCCTGGATAAGAAATGCCAAATACCCCAACATTTCCATTGTTGCTGTTGATATTTTTTATTAACCAATCTATGGTATCATAGGTATCGCTTGCTTCATCTATATCGGTATTGCTGACTTTATTTTCTTTAAATGGTCTAATGTCATCAAAAGTTCCTTCGCTCATAAATCGGCCGCGTACATCCTGAATCACCATGATGTATTTTTCCTTCACATATTCTTTGTAATGGGTATCAAGAAAACCGCGAAATTTTCCTTCTCCATATGGGGCACAACTATAAGGCGTTCGTGTTATAAGTATAGGATGTTTTTCTGTATTGTCTTTTGGAGTGTATATAGAAGTGAACAACTTTATGCCATCCCTCATAGGGATCATTCGCTCCAATTTTATATAATTGTTGCGAAGCCATCCCGTATCTGCTTTCTGAGCAATACCGCAAACTGGAATAAACAATAGAAGAAAGCATATTATTTTCATAAGCTAAGTTTGTAGGTTTAAACTATCCATAATATTTGGAAGTCCAAACCTACTACTTTATGCTCAAGATGAAAACAATGAACCCGCCCTTTTTAGCTTTCAGCTTTAAAACAAAATTGGAACAATTATTCTACCAAAGTGAGCTTAAGGATATTTGTTGGTAAATGAAGTTGAACAGGCGTACTTCCTGTATTAATAACCACATCACCTGTTTTCAGATATCCTTTTTCTTTAAGCACTTGTATTTGGTCATCAACAATGTCATCAAGACTCTCTTCTTCTTGGTAAAAAAATGCCCTTACACCCCAACTCAAACTAAGTTGATTGATGAGGGACTGTTCTTTGGAAAAAATAAACAACGGCGCTTTAGGTCTATAACTGCTAAGCATAAATCCTGTATAGCCACTCATCGTCATTCCGATAACTGCATCTGCATTTACATCACTTGCTATTTTGCACGCATTGTAGCAGATGGCATCGCTTAGAAAAGAAGGCGAATGCGGTTGGGGTTTCAAATCTTCTTCTCTATTGTATCGGTATTCTTTTTCTACTTCTAATATTATTTTAACCATCGTTTGAACTACCAATGAAGGATGTTCTCCTGTAGCAGTTTCTCCACTAAGCATCACAGCATCAGCACCTTCCAGCACTGCATTTGCCACGTCAGTTATCTCACTTCTGTTCGGTTTTACACGGTCAATCATGCTTTCCATCATTTGAGTAGCTACAATGACCGGTTTCGCTCTGTGCAAGCATTTTCTAATGATGTTCTTTTGGATCATAGGCACTTTCTCAACAGGTAGTTCTACACCCAAATCACCACGGGCAATCATAATGGCATCGCTTTCTACAATAATGTCGCGTATATTGGCGACAGCTTCAGGTTTTTCTATTTTGGCAATAATTTTCACTTTGCTGTTTCGCTCTTCCAGTTTGCTTCTAAGAATAACAATATCTTTTACATTTCTAACAAATGAAAGTGCTACCCAATCTAGCTTTTGATCAATAATGAAGTTGAGGTCAGCAAGATCTTTTTCTGTTAACGCAGGCAAAGAAATTTTTGTATCAGGGAGATTGATGCCTTTCTTTGACGATAAGATTCCACCGATTGTTACCTGCACTTTTACATCGCCATTGCGTTCTATATTCACCACCTTTACCTCTAACTTTCCATCATCTATCATGATGACATTGCCCAACTTTACATCACTAGCAAGGTTAGGATAAGAAACATAAATTTTTTCTAAGTTACCAACGCATTTTTCATTGGTAAAAGTAAGAATGTCGCCTGGAGCTATTTTTAAAGCGTTGTTTTCAATTTCACCTACCCGAAGCTTTGGCCCCTGAAGGTCACCAAGAATGGCAATATGACAATCGTGATCTTCATTGATAGCTCTTATAAATTGAATGATTTCGGCTTTGTCTTCATGGCCACCATGAGAGAAATTTAGCCTGAATACATTTACACCACTTCTTACAAGGTCCAATAGTCCGTCGTAAGTGTTGCAGGCAGGTCCTACAGTTGCTACTATTTTAGTTCTGTGAGCATTGTGTTGTAATCCTTTGTGCTTATGCAAATCGCCGTGTCCGTGTTTTGATGTATCTTTTGACATGTTTTTTTATTTATTTCTATCCAACTACTTTTGTTTGTTGAATTACTTAAAAATATTTACACACTTTGCTAATATGAGATTGCAAGGTGTGTTATTTTCTCTAGCTGGCAAGTATTTTTACAATCTTCAACCACTGTGGACTTATTTTTTGTTTTGCTTTTACCGCATAATCCAGTGGAATGTAGTTGAGCTTATTGTTTACAATTCCGACCATTACATTAAATCGTCCATTCATGAGGCACTCGACTGCATGATAACCCATTCTACTGGCAATTAGCCTATCCAGGCAAGTTGGAGATCCTCCCCGTTGTATATGCCCTAATATACAAACCCGGATATCCGTTTGCGGCATCCTTAGTTTTACCAATCGGGCTACTTCATTTGCACCTCCAAATTCATCGCCTTCAGCTACTACTACAAGGTTTACTAATTTATGTCTTTTTTCTTTTTCGGCAAGTGATTTGACTAGTTCCTCAAAATCGGTTTTTGTTTCAGGAATAAGAATGTTTTCCGCACCTGTTGCAATACCGCTATGCAGCGCAATATAGCCTGCATCCCTACCCATCACTTCAACTACAAAAAGACGGTCATGGGCATCCATAGTATCTCTTATTTTGTCAATTGCTTCAACAGCGGTATTTACGGCGGTATCAAATCCTATGGTGAAATCTGTTCCTGCTATATCTTTATCGATTGTACCCGGTAAACCAATACAAGGAATATCAAATTCATTGCTGAATACCTGTGCTCCTCTGAAACTACCATCACCCCCAATAATTACCAAACCTTCAATCCCCCTTTTCTTTAGGTTTTCATAAGCCCTTTTTCTCCCTTCTTGTTCTTTGAATTCCATGCTTCTGGCACATTTCAAAATGGTGCCTCCTCGCTGAATGATATTGGCAACACTTCGGGTTTCCATTTTAATAAAATCATCTTCTATCATTCCGGTATAACCTCTCATAATTCCATATACTTCTAATCCGTGGTACAAACCTGTACGAACCACTGCTCTTATAGCAGCATTCATGCCCGGGCTATCTCCGCCTGAAGTAAGAACGCCTATTTTTGTAACTTTTGTTGTCATGCTATGGTGCTAAATTCTTTTATTTTCGGTTATGCAGCAAAAAATTTATTTGTGTACATTCTACACATTTTTCAAAAATAGGCATTTACCAGATAATACAAATTTTTGACTGCTTGGATTACACACAATGGAAGATGCGATTGTTATAATGAATTGTTTATAACCAATTTATCCACAGAATTTGTTTGTTTTATATCATTTTATTAATCTGTGCCATTCTCCTTTTTTATTAAGAATAACTAAATTTACACATGCAAACCGTTTTAATTACTGGCGCAAATGGATTTCTTGGGCAGCATTTGTCTGGCTTTTTGTTTAATGCAGGTTATATAGTTATAGCTACGGGAAGGGGCGAAAGCAGGTTAGCAGATAAAAGGATTTTGTATGCTCAATTAGATCTGACGGATAAGGAACAAGTTAGAAGTGTGCTTACTAAATACCAACCTGATGTTGTTATTCATAATGCTGCTATGAGTAAGCCTGATGAGTGCTATGACAATCAATCGCAGTGCGTTATGCAAAATGTAGGTACTACACAGGAAATTCTTCAATATCCTTGTAAGCAATTTATTTATTTATCCACTGACTTTATTTTTGGAGAAGGTGGGCCGCATAGCGAGGAGGATGAGGCTGCTCCGTTGAATTTTTATGGAGAAACAAAGTTGGCAGCTGAAAAATTGATCAAGGAAAGTGGGGCACACTTCGGTATTGTAAGGCCTGTATTTATTTATGGGCGAATGTTGGCAGGGTTAAAACCAACATTTTTGCATTGGGTGGTCAATAATTTGCAACAAGGGAAAGCCATAAAAGTAACTGCTGATCAGTTTAGAACGCCTACTTATGTCGAGGATATATGTAAAGGGATTTTTAGCATGATTGAGTTAAATGCAGGTGGAGTTTATCACCTGGCTGGAAAGGATATTTTATCACCTTACGAAATGGCTTTGCAAACGGCTTCTTTACTAAACCTTGATGGATCCTTAGTTGAAAGTGTAACTGCTGATACCTTTCTTGAAAAGGTAGTAAGGGCTAAACGATCAGGATTGAAAATTGAAAAAGCAATGAGAGAATTGGCCTACAATCCTGTTAGTTTTGAAGAAGGAGTGAGGTTAACTTTTGGATTGTAATGAGGAATTTTATTTTGGGAACGAGTAGTATTGAACGAAGTCTACTATTTTAAATTTTCAACGATTTTTAATGACTTTCCTTATCTGAAAGTGATTTGCTATTTTATTCAATATTGCTGGTTCGCATTTTGAATGTTTAATCAATTTGTTCGCTTTGGTTAATAATAATCCACATTGTTACTCCTATATTGTTTCGGTGGAGAGGAAAGACAATATGTGGTTATCACATTTTCGGGATAAAAATTCATTTTTAGTTTCTTTGTATCAGCATTCATTTAAGGATATTTTAAATTGATTGCTAAAGAATAATCATTAACACATTCATTCTAAATTCTAGATATAATGAATAAATTATTTTATGAATTACAATTGCAGTAGTGGTAATTATTATTTTTATCTTGTTCTTTCGATTGATGTTGTTTTCATTATTCTTTTCAGATCAAAGAACATTAAAACGATGGAAGCGTTAGTTGAATATGTCGCAAGTTACCACTATAACATTTTTTAAGTTTAACTCAATAAAGCACCAGCTTTGGGCGCTTTCCATGATGCAGTTAGCGCATGGTGAGTTGAAGAAAGAAAAGGGTCATACATTTTATAAATTAATGGGGAGTGGACGTGGTTTGGGTTTTAGTGCCTTTCCCGATTGGACTACATACGTGCTGTTGCAAGTATGGGAAAGTGAATCTGCTGCTGAGCTTTTCTTTGACGGGTCTGCCCTTATGAAAAACTATCGACAAAGAACAACAGAAGTATGGATCGTTTATCTAAAGAATATTGCATCACATGGGCTTTGGGATGGCGGTAATCCTTTTCAGATAGAAAAAGATTTACCAAATGTAGATACCATTTTCGTGCTTACACGAGCAACCATCAAATGGCACAAACTCATTTCATTTTGGCGTTATGTACCCACCTCGCACCAACCTTTAAAGGATAACGATGGCCTTATTTATACCAAAGGAGTTGGAGAGTTGCCCGTAATTCAGATGGCAACGTTGAGTATTTGGAAAGACGCACAATCGTTGAAAAACTTCGCTTATAACAGCAAGGAGCATAGGGAAGCAATCAATATGACGCGAAAACTTAACTGGTATAAAGAAGAACTTTTTGCTCGCTTCATTCCTTACAAATCAGTTGGTACCTGGAATGGCAATAATCCTATTGAAATAAACCAATAATTTATTGAAGTCCCTCAATAAAATAGCGAACAACATTAAAATCTGTCAATCATTAAAGTCTCTCAAATTAGACCAATGGTCAAATGGTGAACCAATAAAAATACCCAAAGAATGCCAATTGAGCTGCATATAGATGGCATGCAAAAATGAAGTCGCCTTTTATTTTAGAATGGTGATAAACAAAATGCAAAGCAGCAGAGATGATAAACCAAGCAATAAAATTTCTTAGGGGCGCATAGCCAATTTCCCAAGTCCAGAAATCAAAAGTTGGCGCAGATGCTTCAATGAAGAAATCTAAAAACACCATTAATAAGGCACCTAGCAGAATTTTTATAAAAGTATGTTTTACCAATTTGTCAGCTATTGCTGCTGTGCAAAAAATAAGCACTGCCCAGTTAATGCCAATAAGGAGCGGAACGCCATCTATTTTACTTCCTAAATTTTGTCCATAAGCGTATGCTCCAAATAGAAAACCAAAATGAACACCAACCCATTCCAGTAATATGCTGATAATAAAAAATGAAAACGCAATGATTATTTTTTTTCCATTGTTGATGGGGAAGTTAATTGTCAGTAGTATGGCCATTATTATTAGATTTAGCGGGGTTTTTTCAATAAACCAATCATGATAACCCAATGAAATGCCAATAATAGCAGAAATTTGAAATAACCAAATAGTGAAAATAGAGATCGACTTTAGGTTGCTATATTTTTTGAAGTTGTCTAATATGCTCATACCTTCTCGATTTGTTCAGCGGCAATTTTGGCTGACAATAAACACAACGGAATGCCACCTCCTGGGTGAACAGATCCTCCGCAGAAGTAAAGGTTTTTGAATTGGCTCGAAAAATTCGGGTGCCGTAGAAAGGCTGCAAACTTTGAATTACTTGATGTTCCATAAAGTGATCCCTGGTGAGATTTGGTTTGCATTTCAATTTGGATGGGATCTAATATATGTTCAGTTAAGATGAATTTTTCAATGTCTGTATGGAGCACTTGATTGATTTTATTGATAATGTTTTTTCTTGCTTCCTTGATTAGTTCAGACCAATCTTGCCCAACATTGCCTGGGGCATTGATCATAATAAACCAATTTTCACATTTTTCCGGAGCATCAGTAGCATCTTCTTTGCTCGTGATGTTGATGTAGATGGTAGGGTCAGCATGAAGGCTTTTGTTTTTAAATATTTCTGTAAATTCTTCCTTGTAATGATCGGAGAATAGAATGTTGTGCAAATCCAGTTGGGGAAATTGTTTGTTGATTCCCCAATAAAATATTAATGCTGAGCTTGACCGCTCCTGTCTTAATATTTTTTTTGGCTGCCTGGCAGATTTTAATAAATGATTGTAGGTAGAAAATACATCCATGTTGGATATGACCACATCGGCAGCGTAGGTATCTTTTGAAGTTGTAACACCTGATACATGGTTTTGCTTGTGGTTTATAGTTGAAACAGCCTCTTCAAAATGAAAATGAATGCCTACTTTTTCAGCAAGCCTAAACAGGCTTTGAGAGATTTCATGCATGCCACCTTTTGGGTAAAAAGTCCCAAAGTACATTTCCAAATGTGGAATCATAGACATAATACCCGGCGTAGCATAAGGTGAGGAACCATTATAGGTAGCATATCGATTGAAAAGCTGTACTAGTTTTGGATGGGAAAAATACTGCTCATTTACTTCGTTTAGTGTTTTATCAATATCTAGTTTACCCGATTGCAGCAAAGATTTAATAGTATTCAAAGAAAAATAAGTACGCCATCTGTGTAGGGATTTATTTAAAAAAATGTCTGCTGTAAGATCATATTTCTCTTTATTTCTGTCAAGGTATTTTTTTAGTGTTTGGGTCGAAATTTCAAATGTTTCAGCAGCATTTCGAATAAACGATTCTTTGTCAGCTGACACAGAGAAAGTGGTACCATCGATCCAAAAATAATTACAAACTACATTTTTTTGGACATAATTGAAATGGGCACGTGGATCAATATTATACAATTGAAATAGCTCATCAATCAAATGAGGCATAGTGAATAGTGAAGGCCCTAAATCGAAACGGAAGCCATTTAGATTGATGGCATGTAGCTTTCCACCTGCATAGGCATTTGCCTCGAAAATAGTTACATCATATCCTGTATGTTTTAGCCGGAGTGCACTAGCAATGCCTGCAATGCCTGATCCTATGATAATTGCCTTCTTCATTTATAATAAAATACCAAGTCTCCTAGTTTTATGGTAAATTTATTTGATTAAACAATAGAAAAGAGGAATTGTTTTTTGAGATGGGTAATTGGGCTTCAAAGCTGTTCAGGTTTCTATTAGAAATTTGAAAGAGAACATTTTGGTTTTATTAAATGAACTACTTGAGTCAGGTTTTTGGGTAGGTCAACAATAATTCAAAAAGACAATTATTACTGATTCAAATAGAAATATCCAAATCATATCCGAAGAATATTTTAAAGATATTTAAATAAGAAAGTGTATTACTTGATCCGTCAGTTCGGGTTATCCATGTGTTAATTTATTTAACAAGAAAATAATTTTAATGCTTTTGATGTAGAAATAATTAGCGAATGCCAATTCGATAAATTATACAAGAAAAATAAAGCTACATTTTGGTAAACTTTTTTTTGAACATCCTGTTATAATAAAAAATTTAAAACATGATAAGGAAGACATTTTCGTTGATGGCTGTAACATTTACTACAGCAATTATTATGACCTCATGCGGCGGCAGCGAGCAAACAGCTGAAGATAATGCAGATTCTGTAGCACCCGCAGTAACTACCGTTGATACTGTAGCTCCAGCTGCAACTACTCCTGCAACTGTCGTTGACATTGCTGTAGGTTCTGCAGACCATACAACTTTAGTTGCTGCTGTAAAAGCCGCAGGTTTGGTTGAAACATTGAGTGGAGCGGGTCCATTTACAGTTTTTGCTCCAACAAATGCTGCATTTGAAAAATTGCCTAAAGGAACTGTAGAAAGTTTATTAACTCCTGAAAAGAAGGCTGATTTGACTGGTATTCTTACTTACCACGTGGTAGCAGGAAGTGTAAAAGCTGCTGACTTGACAGATGGTCAAATGGTAAAAACAATAAACGGCAAAGAACTGAAAGTAACTATTAAAGATGGTAAAGTAATGATTGGTGGTGCAAATGTAGTAGCTGCTGATTTAGTTGCAGGAAACGGTGTAGTGCACGTAATTGATGCAGTGTTATTACCTTAGTAGTAAATTTCTTTTTTCTTTTTAAAAAGTTGTTTCCTAAAACTGGGAAGCAACTTTTTTTTTACAAACAAATGAATAGACGTCAGGAAAAATGAATAAAAAATTTGAAATACTTTACCAGAAACTACTTTCTGAAGAAACCAAAAAAAGAAGTGAAGCAATTATATTGATCATTGCAATTGCAAGTTTCATTATTCATCTTGCAATTATATACCTGGTCGATTTTGGTTTTATTTCTTTGAATGCACCATCAGAATTATTAAAAAATCCAATAGCGGCCATCTATACACCCTTTTCGTTTATTCTTGTTTATGAAGTCTATCTGCTTACATATTATCTCCCCAAATCCATTACTACCTATATTAGTAAGCAGTATGAAATTATAACCCTTATTATTATCAGGCGGTTGTTTAAAGACCTTTCATCTTTGTCCTTTTCAGATGATTGGTTCAAAATAAAATATGATTTGCAGTTTACTTATGATATCATAGCATCAATACTTCTTTTCTTTCTTATTTACCTCTTCTTAAAGCAGCGAAAAAAAGCAATCTTAATAGGCGAAAAAAATGAACCAAACAATGAAGGCATTGCAAGGTTTATAAAATTAAAGAAAGTATTAGCAACCTTTTTAGTACTCGTTATTATTTATGTAGCTATTTATTCGTTTCAGCATTGGCTATTCGGTATTATTAATTCAACAGCAAAAACTGGTGTTTCTTTCAAAAATATAAATAATATCTTTTTCGAACAGTTTTTCACCATCTTAATTATTGTAGATGTTATACTGTTATTATTTTCATTTTTTCATACTGATAAATTTCACAAGGTCATTAAAAATTCTGGGTTCATCATTTCTACTATCTTAATTCGGCTATCTTTTTCAGTAAGCGGACTTTTAAACACATTGCTTATTGTTGCAGCTATTATTTTTGGACTTTTGATCCTTATTATTCACAATAAATTTGAGGAGTATTCTAAATTAGAAAGGGACGAGGGATAAACTAAACACAACTTCGATATAGCTTTTTTGTATGCGTGTGGGACAAATGAAAAGGACCTTTTGATCTAAAGGAAAAACCCTATTGTGAGATAATTTGTAGCCTTTATATATTATCGGAACAACTCGTAATAACAGCAGAATAAAATGGATGATTTTGTACTGATACAATTTTGAAAAAATTTGCTGATAGCATTTACCTTAGCCGGGTTCTTTATCTGGCACACATAGCTTTGAAAGTAGAACCTTATCAAGGCAAACGACTAAGATTGCCTTGTATGTAACATCAAATAAAACTGAGATATTGGCCTTGTTTTTTAATTCAAATAGAAGGGGATCATTGTTTCTATTTTCTAAGAATTATTGATAAGATGCACTTTATAAAGTTCATTTTAATTGACTGCTTCCCCACGTTTTTTCCTTATGGCTCCATACATATCATACATCACCTCCATATGTGGTGCAGTAAGAACAGCAAGGCCTAAAAAAATGTATCCGGCGACTGCATTTTTGTTTATAAACATGAAACCTGTTAGGCCAAATAATCCTATACCTATAATTGCAATTGTGCTATAAAATAGAATTTGCTTAGAAATGAGTTTGTAAGAAATTGTATTGTTCTTTCTGAGGTAATGTACAATGTTGTTGAGTGATAGAACTGAGTGCCATAAGACAAAATAAAATGTAAAACCTAATAGCATAGGTAAGTTGAAAAGGATAAATAGAATGAGTGCAAATCGAACCAAAAATTGTCCTTTATCACTATTGTCGAATTGACTGTTCTTTAGAAAATAGATAAATGTGGAGATGAAAAAAAAGATACTATTTACAGAGAGTATAAGATATCTGTTTTGGCTTATCCAATTGATAAGGGGCTGGTTTTCTTTGCCTGATTCGAAAAGTTGAAATATGGGTATTACTTCATCAAAGTGATGTAGTGTAATAACGCTTAAAATTACTAATCCATAGGTAATAACAAATATTTTCCCAGGAATAGTATTGGTTTTAAATTGGTACAAATCTGTTTCTCCAAAGTGAAAAGCAGCAAAGAGGATGAAGAGGATATTGCCTGCAATTGGGAAAAGAATGAGGATGATTCCGAATAATATTAATCTACCTAAATAGATTAAAAAGAATTTTTTTTGAGAAAAGTTTTTTTCTGATGTATCTGCATTTCGTGTGGCTACAAGAAAATCTGCAGCTCCATGTGGTACGCCAAGTAATAAGATCCCTATGATAAAGATGATAAATTGGGTGTTTATTCCTATTGCTACAGAATAATGCTGTATAAAAAGTAAGATAAAACCTAGAACGAGTAGTACAATCTTTATCATTCCGAAGGAATATATGTTGTAAAAAGTAAAAAGGTGTGATAAACTTTTATCACACCTTTTTAAATTCATTTATGCTTTTTGAGAAGCAGTCTTATCTGACTGTGCTAGCGCATAGATCACTAGACCAAAACCTATTTTATTGATGGCATCGCCAATGTTGTATACAATGTCCATTGAGAGACCTTGGAACATTTTCATTCCAAAAAATCCACCTTCTGTACCAGCTATGTAACCGATAGGATAGATAGCCCAACCTACTAGTACAAACCAACCTAGGGTGCGTACTGCTTTTTGTACTGCGGGACCTGCGTTATTAGCTAGCGTTGCGACTTCGCCAAACCATACTAGATACACAATATAGAAGTAAGCGATACCGCTGATTAATCCCCAAATCCAGCTTTGTGTTTCCTTACCATAAATTGCTTCGCCGATATAACCGGTTACAAGCATTACTACTGATGCAAAAATTAATTTCCACAAAAGACCAGCTTTTCCACCAGCTTTTTTTGTGATTAAGTAAAATTCAACACACATTAATGGAACTGTAAGAATCCAATCTACATAACGAAAGAAAACCGGAGATTCTCCTGTTTCCAAATTGTAGCTTCGCATATAGTAATAATGCACAGCTGCAATAAAGGTAATGAGCCCGGAAACAAGAATAGATGTTCTCCATTTTTGGTCAACATTTGACATTTCAAAGAAGAAGAAAACACAGGCTGCCATCATGGCCATGGTGCCAACAAAAAAAGTAAATGCCACATAGTTGTCGGTTGCTACCGAATGAATTTGCAAGAAATTTTGAAACATGGTTAAAGTTTTTGATTAATGAAATGGTTATTTAATGAACAATTCCTAGACATTTTTTTGTTTAAGAATTATTGTTAATAGTTAAACAAACGTTTGTTGTATTGGTTCGAAATTTTAGAATTATTTTTTGTTTGTTAATAATTTTTATTGTTTGTTTATTTTTCTATTCCATTAATTTAATTTGCTTAGACAAGAGCTATTTTTTGTTTTTATTTTCTCTAAGCACGATCAAAAGAATTGTTTTCTGGTTTATAATTTTTTTATATAATTTTTTTTCGTAAATATTAATTTAATAAACAGAGACAGCGTGGATGGAATGACTTGCAGATTGGAAATAAAAGCCATCGCTTCATTATAAATGGTACACACCATTCCACAGGGGGGCTATCAACAGATACTTTGCGATAACAAATTTTCAGGCAGTGCTATGAAATCTACTACTACATAAAACAGAAGCGGCTGACCCAATACTTTTGAGATAGCCGCTTCTTATTTGGACACATTGAGCAAATTTTGTTGATTATGCCATTTTCTAAAAAATTTGTTTAATAAAGTTCTCTGCCTTAATTATTTAGCCATTGGATATTCCTGTTTGTACTGAGACATTTGATCTATTTTACCTTCCTTATTAAAATGCCAGATCTCATGAATTTTTGCTGAGTCTACTTTATTGTCCATCGAGGTTGTTTTCTCTGACCCCCAAACGCAAATCCAATTGCCATCACTGTCCTTGTCAATACTACGTGTACTAAATATTACATCTATTTTACTCACAACGGATGCCAAGCTGCTTCTATATCCTGACATGTTTGCTAGAATAGTGTCTCTATTACCGGACATTACCATTCCGGAAAATTCCATACTTACACTGTCTGCGAAATCGTTCTTAGTATCCATAAGCTTATTGTCGTCAAAAGCTTTCCAAAGTTCACTTACTTTCTGTGATTTTTTTGGATCTCCCATTTCAAATTTTGAAGAATAGTTGATGGGGTAGGCGTAGGTCACTTCGGTGTTTGATTTGGAAGCATCTTCACTTGTACTTTTTGTTTCTGTTCCATTGTTGCAAGAGGCTACAACTAAAATAGCTGAAAATACCAGTAATTTTTTCATAATATTTTGTTTTGGGTTTTAATAATCTGTAAATATATACATGTTCCGTTTCTTTAACCTTGCAATTATGAATTTCCAGTTTCTGCTAAAAAGTATAATTTGCGGGAGCAAAAATTAAAAATCATGCGCAAGTTTTATGCCTGTTGGTTGGTACTTCAGTTTTTAGTAATGGTAGTAAATGCTCAAATATGTGAGTCAGGTGACTGCGAGAAAGGTAAAGGCACAGCTAAGCTTCCAAATGGAAGTTATACCGGAGAATTTAAAAATGGGAAATACCATGGGCAGGGAACATTTACCTATACCAGTGGCGCAGTATATACCGGTCAGTTTGAGAACGGTCTATTTAGTGGAATTGGCAAGTTGGTGAAGGATGGAAATACCTTTGAAGGCTCATTTAAAAATGACAAGCCCAATGGGGAAGGTAAATTAACGACCCCCAGAGGAGATATTTATACAGGTAATTTTGTCGATTACAAAAAGAATGGCAAGGGCACATATGTGTGGGCAGCGGGGCATAAGTATGTTGGCAATTGGGTAAACGATAAAAGGCAAGGTCAGGGGGCTATCTATTTGTCTAATGGGAAAAAACAGTACGAAGGAGAATGGGAAAATGATGTACCTAAATCCGGAAATTAGTTTATTCAGTTGCGTGGTTATTCAAAGATTATTTTTCCTTTGCTGTCAATATTTGTTCGTTTGTCAAGTGTAAAATCAAAATACTTTCCTTCCCCTTTTTTTCCATTTATCATTTGAGTGACTCTGCCGTATTCCAGATTATTTTCATCAACCACTTTTACGGTTATTTTTTGATTAAAGTCATTTTCGAATATCAAATAAACACTGATGATATTATCCGTAGCACTATCGGAACTTGAAATATTAATTCTTCCGGTTTTAATGCCAGCTTTTATAAATACATCTGATAATTGCAATTGATTGCTGAACGTTTTCTGCACACCTTTATCCACCCCATTTACAAATTCTGATCCCGTTTTGGCCACAATTTCTCCGGTCTTATTCACCGTTTCTTTTGCTTTTTCTTTTGCCCAATTGCAAGAAATAGAAAATAGTGCTAAAAGGAGCAAAAATGAAACTGTTTTCATTTTAGTTTTAATATTTGGGTTGATGAATTATAGATTATTTTTGATTAAAGGTAATTAATGTTCAAATAGGTGTTTATTTCCAAGTTGAAAATAGATAAATACTTGATTGCCTGTTGATAGCTAGAATAAATTTATTAAACCCCAGCTTCAGTTATAGAATGCTTATTCACAGATAAACTTGGTATTCTGTGCGGTCAGATAGAAAAAAATGAGCAAATTGCGCTCCGGCTCATCTTTTAGCCTCAAAAAAATACAAATTATGGAATGGATTATTCCTTTAATAACATTGATATTGTTGGAAGTTGTACTTGGATTGGACAATGTAATTTTTATTTCTATCGTTGCAGGCAAGTTGCCAGAAAGCCAACAGCCGAAAGCTAGGAGATTAGGTCTCATTTTAGCTATGTTTATCAGGTTGGGATTGCTTGGTATTATATCTTATATCTTAAAATTAGAGGGTAATTTATTTACAATAATAGGCAATGATATTTCCGGGAAAGATCTGATATTGATGTTTGGAGGGTTGTTTCTGATTTATAAGAGCGCTACCGAGATCCACCATAAAATGGAAGGCGAGGATGGAGATGCAACAAAAGATATAAAGGTTGTTACTTTTCAAGGGGTGATTGTTCAAATACTCATTCTAGATATTGTTTTTTCTATCGATTCTATCATAACTGCAGTAGGAATGGTGCAGGAGTTATGGATCATGTACACAGCGGTTGTAGTTACAGTTGGCATTATGCTGTTTGCATCAGAACCCATCAGCAAGTTTGTCAATAAACATCCAGCTTTTAAAATGTTGGCCCTTAGCTTCTTAATGTTGATAGGCGTCTCATTGATAGGCGAAGGATTAGACATGCACATTCCTAAAGGGTACATATACTTCTCAATGGGATTTGCATTGCTTGTAAATGTGTTGCAGATCAGGATGGCCAAGAAAGCCGCACCGGTGATAACGCATGAGCATTATAAGCACGAAGAAGCCCAGGCAACAGGTATTGAAGACTAATTACATTTCTTTTAAGTCCGCTACCACTTTGGTCATTGTAGCTTTTGCATCGCCAAATAGCATTAGGCAATTGGGGTATCCAAACAGCTCATTTTCTATACCTGCATAGCCGGCATTCATGCTTCGTTTACACACGATAACTGTTCTAGCTTTATCAGCATTCAAAATAGGCATGCCATAAATAGGGCTTTGGGGATTGCTTCTTGCGGCAGGGTTTACCACATCATTTGCCCCAATGATCAATGCGATATCTGTATTGGCAAATTCATCATTGATGTCATCCATTTCCACCAATTTATCATAAGGAATATTGGCTTCTGCAAGCAATACGTTCATGTGACCGGGCATACGTCCGGCAACAGGATGAATAGCAAATTTTACTGTAGTTCCCCTTTTTTCAAGTAAGTCAGTCAGTTCTCTTACTACATGCTGTGCCTGCGCAACTGCCATCCCATAACCCGGTACAATGATAACAGAAGATGCAGTATCAAAAAGAAAAGCACTTTCATCTGCGCCTATTTCCTTGATGATAATCTCTGAACCAGCACCTTCAACGCCTCCTTTAGCTTTTTTACCAAAGCTTCCTAATAGCACATTTGTCAAAGATCGGTTCATTGCTTTGCACATTTGAATAGTGAGGAGAGTACCTGCGGCACCAACAAGAATTCCTCCGGTCAGCATTACCTGGTTATCATACAGAAAACCACCACAAGCTGCGGCTACACCGGTAAAAGAATTGAGCAAAGAAATAACAACAGGCATATCTGCACCACCAATAGGCAACACAAAAAATACCCCATAAACCAATGCCAATACAAGGGTGCTGTAAAAACAAATAAAGCCTGTTTGAATATTTGAAGTCAACGCAACGATTACAAGGATAAGAATGATGGTGAGAATGGAAAAGTTGATGATCTGCTGTTTATTAAAAGAAAGGTCTTTAACCCTTCCGCTTAATTTGCCCCAGGCTATTACACTACCGGCAAACGAAATGCTGCCGATAACCAGGCTGGCGCCAATAATTATAAACAAATCTGCTGGTACAAGATTGTAAAGAACATCAGTATCATTGCCACTATTTATTTTATAAAGGTGTTGAAACTCTAAAATTGCTATTAACATGGCACATGCACCACCCATACCATTAAACAGGCTGACCATTTCTGGCATAGCCGTCATTTTTACTTTTCCAGCAGCTATGGTGCCAACGATGGTTCCAATGAATAAGCCTGCAAATATCCATGGGTAATTGCCTAGTGGTTTTCCATCAGATTCGTACAAAAAAATGGTCCCAAATATGGCAATGGTCATGCCAATGGCTGCCAGCAGATTTCCTTTCTTAGCAGATTTTGGATGTGAAAGCATATTAAGACCAAGAATGAAAGTAACCGAACTGATGAGGTATAAAAAGGGTAGTAAGTTCATAGCTTATTGTTTGTAAATAATTACTTGTTGATTTTCTTTTTTTTGCTGAACATAGCGAGCATCCTATCTGTAACAACAAATCCACCTACTACGTTTAATGTTCCTAAAATAACGGCTAAAAGGCCTATGATTAATCCAAAATAGTTGGTTGGTTCTATCTTTCCAATTACAATAATGGCGCCTAAGAGTACTACACCATGAATGGCATTTGCACCACTCATTAGCGGTGTGTGGAGTACGCTAGGAACTTTATTTATTACTTCTATCCCAACAAAAATCATGAGGACAATGCTATAAATCATTTGTTGATGTATTGCTATCCAGTTTAAGAAATTTTCCATTTTTTACTTTTTATTACTATTTTATTATTGTTGTATCATGTTAGAAACATACTGCATCATTAATCCACAAATATAAGCTGCATAGGTGCCGACAGCATAACCAAGAACTGCTAAAATAACACCAACAGGTGCAAGGTATTTATTAAATGCTGCAGCTACTACCGGTGCTGATGCGGGACCGCCAATATTGGCTTGACTGCCTACGGCAATGAAAAAATAGGGCGCTTTTATCGCTTTCGCGACTACCATCATAATGGTAATGTGAATGATAATCCACATAGCTCCTAAAACAAATAGCGGAGGATTATCTAACAAGGCTTTGAGGTTCATATTCATTCCTATACAGGCTACCAAAAAATACAGGAACAAACTGCCCATGTCCGAAGCCCCATATCGTTGTACATTTCTAGCTTTTGTAAAAGATAGCGCAAGACCTGCTAGAGTTGCTATACTCACCAACCAGAAAAAAACACTGGTTAGCGAATATTTTGAAGAGTCTGGATAATGCGTACTGAAAAATTGTGCAATGTTATCTGCCAATAAATGAGACAATCCTGTTAATCCAAATGCTATACCCAATAAGATGATCCATTCTTTGGTACCGGTATGAATTTTTTCTATAGAGGCATCAATTTCTTCCATCCGTTTTTCCAATATTTTGATGGAGGTGTTGTCTGCGCCTATCCATTTGTTGATTCGATCATTGTACCTACAGCCATACAACAATAACCCCATCCACAAGTAACTAACGATTACATCAATGGCTATCATCTGTGCAAATAGCGATTTGCTGGCTCCAAATACTTCCAACATGGCAGCTTGGTTAGCACCTCCACCTATCCAGCTACCGGCAATTGTTGCCAGCCCTCGCCAAATTTCTTCGCCATTATAAAAAAGTACCGGAGGATAAATTTTACCTGCAATAAAAATCACTATAGGTCCCCCAATCATTACCCCAAATGAAGCTGCAAAAAACATGATGAGTGCCTTGCCTCCGAGTTTTTTCAAGGACTTAATATCTACGCCAATGGTTAATAAAACCAGGCTGGCAGGTAGAAAATACCTTGTTGCTACCGGGTATAATTGTGATTTTTCGCCTGAGATAATATTGAATGTATTAAGCAGTGCGGGCAAGAAATAGCAAAGCAAAATAGGAGGGACTACATCATAAAATTTCGCCCATGACTTTTTCTTTGACGAAGCTGTGCTGAATACAAATGCTAGAATAACAAAAAGGACACCTACCACTATTGCATCATTATTGATCAGCGGTTGTTTATCCATTGGCTGGTGTTGATGATTTATTCAATATTTCCTTGGTAAAAGAATGAACCAATACTCCGCTGTGTGTTATTAAAGATCCTTTAGTGATTTCTTCTTCCATTTCCCACTTAAATCCTTCTTTAGTAGCAAGATGAAGTAATAATGTACTGATGTTTTTTGCATACAGTTCGCTTGCATTGGTGGCTATCATGGCGGGTATATTTGCTTCTCCAATTATTGTTACCCCATGCTTTATTACAGTTGTGTTGTATTCGCTTATTTCACAATTCCCTCCTGACTCTACAGCCATATCTACAATTACTGATCCCGGCTTCATACTCTTTACCATGTCTTCTGTTACTAGTACCGGTGCTTTTTTGCCCATCACCAAAGCTGTAGTAATAACAAGATCCGAATCCGTAATTTGTTTAGCCACCAGGTCTTTTTGTTTTTGCAGGTATTCAGCAGATACTTCTTTGGCATAGCCTCCTTCAGTTTTTACACCTTCTCCCTGCACTTCCAAATATCGGCCACCAAGCGATTCTACCTGTTCTTTGGTTTCTGGCCTTACGTCGGTTACCATTACTACTGCGCCTAGTCTTTTTGCAGTAGCAATAGCCTGAAGACCAGCCACCCCGGCGCCAAAGATCAACACCTTGGAAGGGCTGATCGTCCCTGCAGCAGTCATCATGAGTGGAAAAATCTTTCCCATGGCATTTGCACCCAAGAGCACCGCTTTGTAGCCCGCAAGATTTGCCTGCGAACTAAGCGCATCCATTTTTTGAGCACGTGAAATCCTAGGTACAGCATCCATAGCAAAAGCTGAAATGTTACTTGTCACCAATTGGTTCACTATTGCCGGCACTGTGTAGGCATACAGAAAGGAAATACAAGCTGAACCAACTTTCAATCCCTTTATTTCTTCAATTGTTGGAGCATTTACCTTGAGCAAAACATCTCCCTTAGCAAGCAATGCACTTTTGTCATTTGACACTTCAGCACCTGCATTGATATAGACTTCATCATAAAACCCACTAGCTACCCCCGCTCCAGACTCTACAGTGCAGCTAAAACCTGCTTTTGTAAGCAACTTTACTACATCGGGTGTAAGTGCTACCCGGCTTTCGGGAGACTTTGTTTCTTTAAGGACTGATATTTCCAAACTCATTATTGTTTAATAAAAAATTAAAGATATAGAATAGCTTGCATTGGTCGATGATTGATTTCAATATTGGCTCCAGACGTTTCTGAATTTTAAAAATGGGAAATGTAGGAAAATAACCATTGTCATTATTTGCTTCAAGATTGCAAACCGAAATAGGATCGTTTGGTTGATTTTTTTGGACCACCTTACTAATAAATAAAAGCTGCCCTTAGGAGGCAGCTTTTATTTTATTTTAACCTCCCTCAACTCTGAGAGATAATAGATTAATATCTGTACATTTCTTGCTTAAACGGACCGTTTTTGCTGATACCTAAATACTCAGATTGAGCAGTGGTTAATTCGTCTAGAACCACACCAATTTTTGAAAGGTGTAAACGAGCAACTTTTTCATCTAGGTGCTTTGGCAATACATAAACCTTATTCTCGTAGTTTTTGTGGTTCATCCACAATTCTATCTGAGCAAGTACTTGGTTAGTAAAAGAGTTACTCATCACAAATGATGGGTGACCTGTAGCACAACCTAAATTTACCAAACGGCCTTCAGCTAACAGAATGATATCATTTCCGTCGATGGTGTACATGTCAACCTGTGGCTTGATGGTATCTTTGGTAGTACCATAGTTTTCATTCAACCAAGCTACATCTATTTCAATGTCAAAGTGGCCAATGTTGCACACGATTACTTTATCTTTCATCACTTTAAAATGCTCTCCGGTAATCAAATCGCGGCAACCTGAAGCTGTAACAACGATATCTGCTTCTTTTACTGCATCAATCATTTTCTTAACTTCATAACCATCCATAGCAGCTTGTAAAGCACAGATTGGATCAATTTCAGTAACGATCACACGAGCACCTGCACCACGCAATGAAGCAGCAGATCCTTTACCTACATCACCGTATCCACCAACAACAGCTACTTTACCAGCCATCATCACATCTGTAGCACGGCGAATAGCATCTACCAAACTTTCCTGACAGCCGTACTTGTTATCGAATTTAGATTTTGTAACACTGTCGTTTACATTGATAGCAGGGATTGGCAATGTGCCAGCAGCCATGCGCTCATACAAACGATGAACACCTGTAGTTGTTTCTTCAGATAGACCTCTTACATGCTGAATTAACTCAGGATATTTATCAAAAACCATGTTGGTTAAATCACCACCATCATCCAAAATCATATTCAAAGGACGATCTGCACCGCCAAAGAACAATGTTTGCTCAATGCACCAATCAGCATCTTCTTGTGATTGACCTTTCCAGGCAAATACGCCGATACCAGCAGCAGCAATAGCGGCAGCAGCATGGTCTTGTGTGGAGAAAATATTGCAAGAACTCCATTTTACTTCAGCTCCTAGCGCAACCAATGTTTCAATAAGTACCGCTGTTTGAATAGTCATGTGCAGACATCCTGCTACTCGGGCTCCTTTTAATGGTTGAGAAGCACCATATTCAGAGCGGATTGACATAAGACCCGGCATTTCTGCTTCTGCAAGACGGATTTCTTTACGACCCCAATCAGCCAGGCTCATATCAGCCACTTTGTACTTCAAGCTGAAGTCAATTTGTGTGTTTGTTGTTGTTGACATGTTTTTTGTATTATTAAGTATTGAATAAAATTTACAATGCAAATGTAGCTTTGCTAGTAGAATATTCTATCTATTTGCTTAACTTTGGTGTAAACCTTTAAAAAACACGGCTATTTTAGAATAAATAACAACTTATCTTATGGCAAAAGCGATTATAAAAGAGGATTCAACTATTGGCAATGTTCCCCTCGACAGCAAAGATTTGGCAATACTGCGCCTTTTGCAGCAAAATGCCCGGATTACCGTGAAAGAAATATCTGAAAAAATTCACCTCAGCACCACACCGGTGCATGAGCGAATAAAGCGGATGGAAGAAAGTCAGGTAATCACGCAATACGCAACTTTGGTTGATCATGCCAAAGTAAAGAAGGGACTGATGGTGATCTGTTATGTTTCCTTAAAACAACACAGCAAAAATGCGGGTGATAAATTCATCAAAACCATTTTAGAATTGAATGAAATTATCGAATGCTATAATATTTCAGGAGAGTTTGATTTTATGTTGAAAGTGGTAGCAGAAGATATGAATAACTACTACGATTTTCACGTAAATAAACTAAGCCAAATGGAGAATGTAGGTCAGGTACAGAGTGTATTTGTGATGGGGATTATTAAACAAACGCACCAATTGGTATACTAATAGGCCGTTTCAAAAAATACTATCAAAGCTGTTTTTTAATTCAATATTAGTATAAATTTTGCTCGATAATGAGACAAATTTTTATTGGCAACTTGTTCTTTTAACAACCTGCATTTGGAGGAAATTGATTCCAATTGGTCAAAGTATTTTTTCATATCAAATATTTATATTTTCTTAAAGTTGCCCCTTTATTAAAAAAGTAGAGCCAATCTAAATATTATCTCATTTTAGCGTAAAGTATAAGTAAATCAAAACTTTGTGCAGCTGCGTAGATTTCATTCATCAAGTTTTTGTAGAAAATATTTAGTAGAATAAAGTAACTGTTTTGAGTTTTTACAATTTTAGTTCTAAACCCACAAGTAATAAAGTTGCAAAATCATGTTTTTTTCTATAAAGTTGTCTTATTTTAGTGCAACATAAATTCAAAAAAAATGAAACACTTTTTATTTGCTTGCATTTTATTATGCATTTCATCAATTGTTGAGGGTCAGGTTACCAATATTAAATCAAACAAAAACCTTCATCCTTATTTTGCCTTGGACTCTACAAAAGGTTTATTGATCTCAGATACAGATAGTCTTTTGTGGGTTACAAAAGGAACAGCATCCACTACACTAAAACTATCATCTTCCATCCATTTTCGTTCGGGGGGTGCAATGATTAATGGGAAGTACATATTTGTTGGTAATAACGACACGTTAGGTAATGAACTTTATATTACCAATGGAACTGCTGCCGGTACCAAGTTGGTAAAGGATATAAATACTGGAAGTATGGGATCAAATCCTGACAATTTTACTGAATTGAACGGAAAGGTATATTTCACCTGCGTAACGTCAGCCTACGGTCGAGAACTTTGGAGAACAGATGGTACTGCAGCAAATACTCAACTAGTAAAAGATATAGTTCCGGGAATACTAGGCAGTAATGATGTAAGCGGATATCAAATGTTTTCCAATGGAAGTTATTTATTGTTTTCTGCTTTAACTGCCGGCAAAGGATATGAATTATGGAAATCAAATGGAACGCCTGCAGGAACTTCTATGTTAATGAATATAAGTCTGGGTGATTCCTCATCCAGACCTGGTGGTTTTGCGAAATTTGGTAACATGGTGCTATTTTTTGCAAATACAGTATTAAATGGAAGGGAGTTGTGGAAAACGGATGGTACTGCGGTTGGAACTTCGTTGGTCAAAGATATTGGACCTGCTAGTTTTGGTTCGGTGAGCAATTTTGTTCCTTTCTTTATTTTCAACAACAAAGCATATTTTACTGCGAACAACATATCAAATGGCGAAGAAATATGGATGACGAATGGTACAACCGCTGGAACAACAATGATGAAGGATCTAAACCCTGGACCTGCAGGTTCTTATTCCCAGATTTTTAATGCGGTTACTATTGGCTCTAAATTTTTCTTTGGGGCATTTAACAATACAAGCGGATTTGAAATTTGGCAGAGTGATGGTACAGGTGCAGGAACTTCTATATTGAAAGACATTGTATCAGGAAGCAATAGCAGTTTTCCTATCTTCTTATTGGCATATAAATGGGATAGTTTTCAAAATGTATTAACCCACCCTTTGTTTAATGGAAATAAGTTTTTCTTTATGGCTCAAACACCAACTACAGGTACGGAATTGTGGGTCTGCGATGGTACGGTTACAGGTACAAAAATTGTAAAAGATATTAAAGCAGGAATGGGTGATGGACTTCCTAATCCTTCCTATATTTATACTACAAGTGCTTTTTATTTTTCAGCGAATAATGGAACAAATGGAAATGAGTTGTGGCAAACAGATGGAACTACTACTGGTACATCAATGGTTGCTGATATCAATATTGGCCTTCCTTCTGCCGATGTGAACTTTGGGTTTGCGGTAAATCATAAAATGGTATTTCAAGCCACCAATGGGGATGCGGCTTCCAAGGACCTTTATTGTCTGAATGCATTGGTTACTACGCTTCGTCCTTCAATGGCAAAAGAAGGATCGCTTATTAGCCAAAGTGACGATCTCATGGTTAAGATTGTGGGTAATCCGGTAAGGTCGCAGTTAGGGTTTAATATCAGCGGATTAAAAAGTCAGGCTACTGCAACGATTACCGATGTTAGCGGAAGAACATTTGTTAGAAGTAGCTTATCATTGATGAATGGATTTAATAGTCTTACAGTAGATAAGTTGCATTCGGGTTTGTATTTTATCGTTATTGATAACGGTAATGAGAGGAAGGTGACTAAATTCTTAAAAGAATAATAACCATTCGATTTACCAAAAAAGCAGTCGATTAGTGGCTGCTTTTTTTGTATTTTACTATTTCCATTTTAAAGGGTAAGTAAAACACAGAGGTCTAATCCTACTCCTTCTTTTAACTGAATAATGGTGCCAATATGAAAATTATAAATTTGTAAACAGTTATTCAATATAATATTTCTAGGATTACGATATTTCATCGTTAATTTTAGCAGTTCAATTTGCTTGTATATGCCACACGAGGCCATTTCCGTTTTTGATATGTTTAAAATAGGTGTCGGACCATCTAGTTCCCATACACTTGGTCCATGGAAAGCGGCCTTGCGTTGTTTGGTTAGTATTAAAGAACAGGGCAAATTAGAAGAGGTGAAAAATGTCTCAGTCCTTCTTTATGGCTCATTAGCTAAAACAGGGAAAGGGCATGGTACAGACATTGCTGTAATGCTTGGTTTGTGTGGGGAAGACCCCGAAACAATTGATGTAAATCTTATTTCCAATAAGATAGATGATATTTCAAAGAATAAATTATTAAAGCTTGGCGGTGAATATGAAATTCCATTCAACCCGGAAATGGATATACAGTTTCTATTTATGGATTCTCTCCCCTTTCATCCCAATGCGCTTTCTTTTTTAGTAACCATGACAGATGGTAAACAGTGGAGTGAAACCTACTATTCCATTGGTGGGGGGTTTGTCATTAAGGAAGTGGAGGAATTATCTACTGCCCAATCTGTAGAGTTGGCATTCCCAATTAATACTGCTGATGAATTATTGCATTGGTGTATGAAAACAGGACTATCCATCAGTGAGGTAGTAATGGAAAATGAAAGCAGTTGGAAAAGTGAAGCAGAAACAAAACTGAGTGTTCTAAAGATTTGGAATGCCATGAAGGATTGTATGTACAGGGGATGCCATGCCCAAGGAATTTTGCCCGGCGGATTATTTGTAAAAAGAAGAGCATTTGACCTCAATAAAAGATTGACGGTAGGTAGGCCTTACAATGATTATGAAAGTTGGCTACAATCTATCCGTGATGGAGGAAGTAGTTTTCAATATATACTTGATTGGGTAAGCTGTTTTGCGTTGGCAGTTAATGAAGAGAATGCGGCTTTTGGCAGGGTAGTAACTGCACCCACCAATGGTGCGGCTGGAGTCATTCCTTCGGTTCTTCAATATTACATTGCTTTTTGCGATAGCACATATGATGAAGAAAAGATCATCAAATTTTTGTTGACCGCATCGGAGATAGGAAGTATTTTTAAGAAGGGGGCTACCATCTCTGCAGCTATGGGTGGGTGTCAGGCCGAAATTGGCGTTTCATCAGCAATGGCTGCCGGTGCATTAACAGAATTAATGGGCGGATCGCAAAGGCAAGCATTAATGGCCGCAGAAATAGCTATGGAACATCACCTGGGAATGACCTGCGATCCTATAGGAGGATTGGTTCAAGTGCCGTGCATCGAACGAAATACGATGGGTGCAATAAAAGCTATTACAGCTTCTCAATTGGCTATGCAGAGCAGCCCTGATTTTGCTAAAGTCTCACTCGATAAAGTAATAGCTACCATGTGGAATACTGCACTTGATATGCACAGCAAGTACAAAGAAACTGCAGATGGAGGATTGGCTATCCAGCTACCGATAAGCTTGAGTGAGTGTTAGGGGTAAATGTAAGATACTTTTACTACAAATTAGAAAGATTAGGGTCATTAACATATTTTTCATCTAACAACTTTGCAAAATTATTCGCTTTTATTTTGAGGCTATCTGATTGAAATTATAATCTCCTATGTTGCGAATGGTCAATTCAGCTTTATCTTTTTACCAAAATAATTTTACTTTATAGCGTAAAGTATAAAATCTTACATAATGGCATTTTGGAATTAAACAACAGGACTGAAATATTGAATTTATGAACTATTTTTTAGAAAATCTCAATCAGCAATATTTTTAATTGTTGTAAATTTTAATACGATTTTGTTATTATAAAGGGGTGGAATAGTTTTTTCATTGATTACAATTGAAAATATCATTTAAAATAACTATCCACATGTTTACTAAAAAATATTTAAAAACTTACTTCGCTTACGGTTTGCTAGCCGCTATACTTTTTTGTGCAACTGAATTTATTTTTCTGAAAGCTTCAAATTTTTCGGAAATATGGTGGTTGTTTGTTGGTAATGGATTATTCATGTGTGCCATCGCATTTCAAATCATTGCTTTAAGCAATAGAAAGACTCAGACCGATAGTACTCAGAATATTGTACTAATTGGGTTTTTAACTACCATTACGGGCATTTTATTTTCCGTGATTATTACTACTCTTTTGTTGTTTTACTATGTACCTGATATATTCCATAATGGAAAATCAGAAACATTATTAGAAAATGCCCCTGAAATAATGGGTTCTGGTAAAACAGATGGCTTAGTATTTACAATATTCATTAGTACGCTAGTAGGCAACTTTTGTGGTGGTTCCTTTGCATATATCCTTCTTCCTTTTACATTTATAAGAGACAAGGTAAAAAATAATAAGTCAACAGTGTCGAACAATTAAAAAATATCGGTTCTTTTAATTGTGCATTAGGATGTTTTGAGGAATAATAATCTTCAAAGTAATATGAATTCAGATTTTTTTTTTAATAATGCCTAAGCATATTCCTTCGATATGTGTTAAGCAGATATTGATATACCAATTGTTTAATGAAAGCATCAATGGCCGCATAAATAGCTATGCAACATCACGTGGAAATGATCTTCGATCATATTGGAGGGTTGGTTCAATTTCCGTGCATCGAACGAAATACGATAGGCACAATAAAAGCCATTAAAGCATCTCAATTGGTCATGAAAAGCAGCCCCGATTTTGCTGAAATTTCAATTGATAAAGTAATGGATACCATGAAGAATAAAGCGATTGATTTGCACAGCAAGTACAAAGAAACTGCAGATGTAAGATTGGCTATTCAGCTACCTCTAAGATTGAGTGAATGTTAAGGGGCATCATATACTAATCTAAATCCAATTTCAGGCGATTTTGATCGTAAGTTGAAATTGTTTCTTCTGATAACTCCACATGAATAATCCCCTTTGGCGTAGGAACCTCCACGAATAATTTTCTCTTGACCATTTGATGTTCCTTGTGG
>JANPHE010000068.1:0-3505 GCA_031424295.1 Segetibacter sp.
GTTGTAAAGGAGATTTGGCAGGATTTTAGTGAGGCTTTGGTAAATCCATTATATTAAATGTTATGAAGAAAATGAAAATCGGTTTGTTTGCGATAACCTTTCTACTTTTTGGGATCGTTTTTAGTCAGGAAAAAAAACCTGGAATGATTAGTGGTTTTATAATAGATGCCCGCAGCAAAAAACCTTTGATTGAAGCAGTTGTCACCATCAGTTCCGAAAAAATTGTAGGGAAGAAATTAGCACTTACAGATTCTACAGGCTTGTACAGCATAAAAAATTTGCCTGCCGGTTATTATACTATTTCTTTTGAAATGGAAGGATTTCGCAAGTACACCAAAGACAGCATTTTATTAAAAGAAGGGATGTCTTTGGGCGCAAGCTTCGAAATGGCCCATAAATAAATCACTATTCAAATGACACCTTATATATCCTCCGTCCAAGTATTTACATCCCACATGATAGGTCATACATCATAGATCATACATCATAGATCATACATCATAAATCATACATCCTTCATTAGTTCTTCCTCATTGCCCACTTCCACATTTCTTTCCAAGTTATCTTTTTGCCATACATCAAAATTCCAGTTCTGTAAATTTTAGCTGCTAACCATGTAGTACATAAAAATCCTAGAACTAATAAAACCATGCTCGTTATTAATTCCCATACGGTAACGCCTCCGGGTATACCAAAGGCTACTCTTGCCATCATTACTATGGGAGAGGTTAGCGGAAATAAACTACCAAAAACAGACAAACTGCTGTAAGGTGCATTCACCGCTTTGGTCATAATGACAATACCAAAAATGATAGGCATTGTAATTGGCAACATCAGGCTTTGCGCATCTTGTGGGTCTTCATTGACTGCGCAACCTACTGTAGCAAAAAGCGATGCATAAAGTAAGTAACCTCCTAAGAAATAAAATATAAAACAACCAATGATCAGCGGGAAATTAATGCTGCTCATGTTTTTCATTACTTCAGCAACAGCAGCATTCGTAGCGGCGTTGGAAGCGCCTCCGGCCATGCCACCCGTTTGAGCTTGAATAGCCGATGCATCGGCTCCAGGAAAGATGAATAGAAGCAAAGTCTGTAACAGTATCACCAAAACAATCCATATCATAAACTGTATCAATCCTACTGCACCAATGCCTAGAATTTTACCCATCATCAGTTGAAAAGGTTTCACACTGCTTACTATTATTTCAGCTATACGGTTTACCTTTTCTTCCATTACGCCGCGCATCACCATCGTACCATAAATAAACAGTACTATGTAGATCAAAAAACCTGAAATATACCCAACACCATAGCTTACACCTACATTGTCTTCATTAGTATCTTTTTCGCCAATTGTAGTAAACGACAGGTGATTATTGGCATTCTGAATACTGTCTAATTGTGCTTTTGAAATATTTAAGCTCATCAACCTTCGCTCTTCCAATTTACTGTTGATTTCGTCTTCTATTTTACCACGGGTCATCAATCCCATTTTCTTACTGGAAACAAACCTTAACGTATCAAAATTCTCTACAGTCGTTCCTTCAGGAACTATTACGTAAGCATCTATTTTTTCAGCTTCCAGATCTTTTTTTAGAATGGTTTCAGAAGCATCATTTTTTAGCTTAAAAACGAGCTCGCCTTTGTTCTCAAGTTTGCCTTCAAACAAATTGGCTTTGTCTGCTACAGCTATGGTTATTCCATCGTCTCCTTTTACAGAAAAATAAATAATCATTGCATAAAAAACAAAGATCAAAAGCGGTAATAAAATAGTAGTGAGGAGAAATGTTTTTTTCGTTATACGGGTAAGTAGTTCTCTTCTGGCTATTAATAAAATCTTATTCATACAATAAAGTTGAAATTGTCAATTGGATTAGGCGGTTACAGTTTGAAACTTACGTGAAGTATGGGTATCTTCTACCAACTTAATAAATATTTCATTTAATGTCGGCAGTATTTCGTTGAAAGAAGAAACCGGCAACCCCTTGTGAATAAAGTATTGGAGTATGTCATTGTTACTATATCCTTCGGCACGCTTCAAAATTATTTCCTTGTCATCATGTTTTTTTACTTCAAATAGGTGAATGGCAAGATGCTCGGGTAAAATAGGGCCATCGAATCTTATTTTGAAAAGATTTTCTTTATAATCCTGTTTTATTTGTTGCACGGTACCATCTAGTATTTTTTTGCCATGATTGACCAATACGATTTGGTTGCAAATTTCTTCTACCTGCTCCATGCGGTGAGTACTGAAAATGATGGTACTGCCTTTCTTAGCCAGTTCATGTATTTCATCTTTAATCAAGTTTGCATTTACAGGGTCCAATCCGCTGAATGGTTCGTCCAGAATGATTAGTTTGGGTTCGTGCAGTACAGTAATGACAAATTGCAATTTTTGGCTCATCCCCTTACTCAGGTCATCTACTTTTTTATTCCACCACGTTTCCATTCCTAATCGGGTAAACCAATATTTTATTTTTTCATTGGCTTCTTTGCTACTAAGGCCTTTCAGTTGAGCCAGATACATTGCTTGTTCGCCAATCTTCATTTTTTTATACAATCCTCTTTCTTCGGGCATATAACCAATCTGAATGGTATCGCGAAGCGGGTCAAACTTGTTATTATTGAAGATGATATCACCTGCATCAGGATAAAAGATGCCTGTAATCATTCGCAGCAGTGTTGTTTTGCCGGCACCATTGGGACCAAGCAGACCAAAAATGCTGCCTTCCTGTATTGAGAAGCTGATGTCGTCTACGGCTTTTTGCGTAGCGTAATACTTTTTAAGATTGCGAAGCTCTAGCAGTGGCATGATTAAACCTTTGATTTAAGGTGTAAATGTATGAATCTAAATGATGTGATGAAGTAAATTACATGAATGGTAAAAAAGTATAAATATTTATTGTGCTGTAAAGTCTGCTTCCGGTTTGCGTTGCCGCTTGCTGGTATGATGTGTGACCATGCGTTCGAGCTTTTTTATTTTCCTGTAGCAGAGAAATAGGGGAACAAAACCAAAAACGCCAAATGAACAATCAATGATGCGCCAGAAGAAAGGAATCTGTCTAATGAATCCTGATATAAGCGCCAAAGGAATGACCATTAAACAGGCAATCATACCAAACTCTATACACCAGATATTTCTTACGGGATGTGTCAAAAGACCTATAAATACAACAGCAATGACTAAATGAGCAAATGCAAGCCAGTCTGTACCATAGGCAAGAAAAGGATATAACTTGTTGGTATGTTGAATTGCCAAATAAACTTTATCCAGCCAAACTTTGATTGATATTGGCAAAAAAGAATGGTTTTTGGTAAGCCATGCAAGTTCTGTTTCAACAGCAAATGCAGTAATACCACTAAATATTAGAGATATAATAAAGAATAAGACCCAATTTCTAATTTGTTTTCTTAGGCGTTTTTCGTCAGCAATCATAGTTAAATGTAGAGATAAATTAATTACATTTTAATGACAAGTGCCTTTTTTTATATTTTCTTTTCAT
>JANPHE010000069.1:0-5537 GCA_031424295.1 Segetibacter sp.
AATTGCTAGGCAGATAAAAGCTGTCATTTAAGCGTTCTACTCTTGCAAAAGTTACATTATTCATTGATTGATACTCTTTATGTAAATTCCTTAGCCTTTTTTCTGTCCAATTTCGGTGTGTATAGTCAAAATGTTTATTTATCTCTGTCAAATAAAAGTGAAGATGATTAACAGACGATGCAATGACGGGTATTGCCAAAGATTGGTTTGTACTGTAGTCTAAAATTGTATCTTTTTCATTGATTTTATAATATTGAAATTCCCCCTCTATCCACTGTTGGGTTTTTGGTAATGCCCCGCAAGAGGTTAGTAAAAAAATGATAGCTATGGCTATAAAAAATGGTAAAATGCTATTGAAATACTTCATATTTCTATTGAATTGCAAATTAAAATTATAGCAAAAAAATAAGTTAAAACGGTTGCTACAATAAGTTATTTATAAACTTATACTGTTTATGAAAAAAAGACATTTTTCAAACTTTTCTCCTTTGCTATTCGCAACAAATTCCAACAAATACCCCATAGTTCATCAAAGTATTCCTAGGTATCCTCGCAGCAATGAAAAATGTGTACGTAAGGAACTGTCTTTAACCGCTAGTTGTCGGAATTTTCAATTTGGAAATATGTAAAGTATGCTTTACATTCGTATTCTAAATCAAATGCCATGAAATTTTTCCTTTCACACCGCTACAAGAAAATAGGAGTCATGCTTGCTCCGTTGGGATTTTGTCTTTGGTTGGTCATGCAGCTTGGATATATCAAGCGCTTACTCATTTATATTTTTGGTCAAATTAATGGAAGTTATGAATGGTCGGTTTATCATATTGTGAATGTCGTAGCGGCTGTCCTTGGCTTTTTCTCGTTTCTTATTGGGTTATATTTTATATCATTTTCAAAAGAAAAGATTGAAGATGAAATGGTTCAAAAAACCAGATTAGATAGTTTTCAATTTGCAGCTATTTTGCAAATCATTACCATCATAATCGGTTTCCTGTTTATAATGTTTGCCGGAGACCTCGGTGAAAGCAGAATGATGCTCTTCTTTATTGTCTTAGTCTTTTTGTTTTGGCTGTCGTTTATAGGTCGTTTCAACTACATGCTACATGTGAAGTATATAAGCAATGACAAATACTGTAAAAGAAGAAAGGATAAAGAAGCAGTTTACTCAAGCTCAATTAGCTGAAATGATAGGAGTGTCTCGCCAAACTATTTTTTCAATTGAAGTCAATAAGTATGTTCCGTCGGTTGTTCTGTCACTTAAGCTTGCAAAGGCTTTCGGAAAAAAAGTTGAGGACATCTTCACATTACAAGGGTCTGATTAGAAAGCGTTGTCGCACTTTGTTTTTCCACGTTCCTCGAGGTGCTGTCTTTGAAAAAGAAACAAGACGGACCAACATCAAACGCTGTATTTGTTTTTTGCAATTGTGCATACAGATACGATGTTGTTTTGATTGAGTAATTCATGGCAAGTTCTGCCGATTAATCTTTTGTCCGGTGTTGGGTGTATTTCACCAACAGCGATTACTTTTTTTGAAGGTGGATTGCGTTGTATGGGGTGGAAAATAGCAATTTTCATTAACAGCGCAGGGTCCCTTTTAGGAGACCATTGCGCGGACAAAATCTAAGGAAATCATTATTTCACAATAATGCCGAATGTTGATTTAAGAAGTTCAAGTATTTTTTCATCGCAGGTAATATCATTGTATTGTTTATTGAGAGATTTAATTTGAAATTTATAAGTTATTAAATCTCTGCAACTCATGCCTGATTCAAAAAAACCTTTTTTTTGAGCATTAACTAATTTCATCGCAAAATGTGTTTCGATAGTTCTTATGCAATCCAACTGGATATTTGTTATTTTTTTTGATGGGTATATTTTTTTGTTTGATCTAAGGATTTCTGAAAAACTTGTGTCAGTTTTAGATGCAGAAAAATAATAGCCGTTTATTTTTCTTTTAATTAATAGGTCAATAGTTGAACTATTATAGCATCCTGATCTATTGATTTTCATTCGATAGTTTTCGTCAATTTTTATCGAGTCAATAAAAACAGAATTTAGAATCAATGAGTCTGATTTTGTGTCGTATTGGCTGAATAAATTGGCTGAATAGCAGAAAGAAATAAAAACTATTAAGTGATATTTTTTAAGCATTTTATTATTTTCATTTAAATATTTCTTTTAGGAAAAAGACAATTCACTTCAAAGCCACCAACCCCTGCTCATTAATCTTTATTTTCCCTTCTGCCTGTAGAAAATCCAGCACCTTCCAGATTTTTTCTTTTTTGCCGGTAGTCTGTTGCAGCAATTGTTTTACATCCATGGCATTTGCTCGAATGTTTTGGAGAATGTTAGCTGATATGTTTGTAAAGTCTTCCGTTGTCAGTTCAATGTTTTTGGAGGCTAAACAATTGTCACACACACCGCATTTTTTCATTTCACTATCGCCAAAATATTGACCAATGTATTGTGAACGGCATTCATTTTCCAATGTAACATAACGCTCCATGGCAGCTACTCTTTGTTGGTAAAGTTCCTTTCGTTTGGAGTAGGCTTTGGTATCAAAAACGAGGTGGTCAGCATGGGTTCGGTTCTCCATCATAAAAAGCTGCGGCGTTTCTTTTTGCGGATGGTATTCAAGAACACCCAACGCCTGTAATGCTGTTAACCCACGCTTTACTTCATCTACCTGACATTTGATAATGCGGCTGATTGTATTTTCATTGATGGATACCACATTGTCAAAAATACCTTCGTAAGCACGCAGCAATGCTTTTACTAAAACGTCCAGTTCGGGATGGCTGCTTTCTAAACTTTGCAAGTCTTCTTTTGTACACCCAAACCCCGCCTTGGTTGGCAGAAAAACCTGTTCATTAAAACTTAAGTAACCTTCCTGTTCCAGCGACTTCAATGCATTGATGACTAAAAAAGTATCCAGCTTAAAGTACTTGATAAAGTCGTTAATATTAAAGTCAAAATATTGTCCCTGACCGGCACCTGTGGGTATTTGTAAATGGTTGGCTACTGCCTGGTACACTTTTCGGATATCGGCAATGGCCGGGTATTTTTGATCGGGTAATTTTTTAAGGTCTTCCAGTTCTTCTTTGGTGTACAGCAATACTGCAAATGCTCTTTTACCATCACGTCCGGCACGTCCTGCTTCCTGGTAATAATTCTCTAAGTTGTCGGGAATGTCCACGTGTACAACCACCCGCACATCCGGTTTGTCTATACCCATGCCAAATGCATTGGTGCAAACAATCACTCTTGTTTTGTTGAGTATCCATTCTTCTTGTTTTCTGTTGCGATCTTCCTGTAGCAAGCCTGCATGGTAAAAGTCGGCCGATAATCCATTCAACGAAAGGGTATGCGCTATTTCTTTTGTTCTTTTTCTATTACGGCAGTAAACAACTGCTGTGCCTTGCACCTTTTGCAATATTTCCAGCAGCTTATTTATTTTACTGTCCGATTTGAAAACACTAAATGACAGATTGGGTTTTTCAAACGACTGCCTGAAAATCTGTTGGGTTTTGAACAACAGTTTTTCGCAAATGTCTATCTGAACGGTGGGCGTAGCAGAAGCAGTCAGGGCAAGCACCGGTACATTTGGAAAATCGGCTCTTATATCCGCAATGCGAAGATAGGGGGGTCTGAAATCGTAGCCCCATTGGCTGATGCAATGTGCTTCATCTACTGCTATCAGGTTGAGATTAAATGCAGGAATAAATTCTTTGAACAAAGCAGTCTCCAACCGTTCCGGAGAAACATATAAAAACTTGTAGGGCCCGTATGCTGCATTTTGCAAAGCCTGTCTTACTTCAAAATAGCTCATGCCACTTTGTATAGACAGTGCCATGATGTTTTTTTTCTTCAGGTTTTCAACCTGGTCCTTCATCAAAGCAATCAAAGGACTTACAACCAAACAAAGCCCATCCCTAACCAAAGCCGGTACCTGAAAACAAACCGACTTGCCACCACCCGTAGGCAACAAGGCCAATACATCTTCTCCATTCAATACAGCATTTATAATTTCCTCCTGCAACGGACGAAATTCACTGTGACCCCAGTATTGTTGCAATATTTCCTTTGGCGAAGACAATTAAAATAGCATTGAATAAATAAAGCCTTGAAGATAATGAAGTGCAAGTATCAAACGCAAAATTAAGGTGCAAATATGCTAATGTGCTAATGTGAAAATGAGCTAATGTGAAAATATGAAAATTACTCAATGTGAAAATGAAATCCAACCTCCAACTTCCAACCTCATACGAGTAAACAGTAAACAGTAGACAGTGGACAGTTGACGGAAGCCAGCAAAGAGCAACGTACAACGAGTAACGAGCAACCAGCAACGAGAAACATCCCAACGAGCAACCAACAACCAACAAGCAACGAGCAACGATCTGAACGCTGTTACAATAACGAAGCCCCGCGGTTTGAGCAAAAAATAATATGCTAATATGCTAATATGCTAATGTGCTAATTTAAAAATGAAATACAACCTATTCACAATTCACTATTCACCATTGACCATTCACCATTGCCCCCTCAATCCAGCTTCTTCCATTTCAACCAAAGCGAATTGGCAGCCAATACTACATCGCTCAATCCCATCACCAATGCCCCGGCAGTAGGTGTAAGTAATCCGACGGCTGCTATGGGTATAGCAACTATGTTGTAAAAGAAAGCCCAGAACAAATTGCTTTTGATGGTGCCATAGGTATGTTTGCCCAACAGCATAGCAGTAGGTAGTTTTTGAAGCCCATTGCTCATCAATACTACTGATGCACTTTGTATGGCTAACTGCGATGCTTTACCCAATGAAATGCTTATGGTTGCCTTCGCCAATGCAGGCGCATCGTTAATGCCATCACCTACCATCACTGTTGGTTGTTCTTTTACCAGTTGTTCTATTTTTTCCAGCTTTTGCCTGGGCGATTGTTCAGCTATCACTTCATCTATTTGTAGCTGTTCTGCAACAAACTTGTTTTTCTCATAGGAATCACCGCTTAGCAGTATGGTTTTGATATTGTTTTTTCTGCAAAACCGTATCACTTCCGCAGCCTCAGGCCTTATTTCATCTGCTATATCCAGCCATCCAATCAATTCGTTGTTTTTTGTTACATACAAATGATGAGAAAGGTCCTTGATGTTGTCCGCTATTTTGGAAGAACCAATCATAAAGACATTGCCTTCTTTGTCTTCGGCTTTCATGCCTAGGCCCTTTACTTCTTCCACCTTTTTCCAGCGTAGGTTGTCTTTTGTTTTCCATGCATCTGCAATGCTTTTTGCTATCGGATGATTGGAAGCTTTCTCCAGCGAATAAACCAATGCTTTAAATGCATCATTGTCCATCATACTTTGGAAGGCAGTGATGGAAAACCGGCCATTGGTTAGTGTACCTGTTTTATCAAACACCATTTGTCGGATGTTTCTAAAGAGCTCCATGCTTTTGGTATCTGTAAACAATGGCCGGTTTTCCATCACTGCCTTCCAAAGTATGATGGACAATGATGCATTTAAAGCATTGGTTTATTCG
>JANPHE010000070.1:0-1998 GCA_031424295.1 Segetibacter sp.
GAGCACCGGCAAGAACTCCAACAGTATGCCCCGTAAGGTTACCTGTAAAGTTGATGCTGCGTCCTTCTAATGTGTTTTTATCCTGATAATAAATAGTAAGATCTTGCGAGTGAAATCTACTAAACCGATAGAAAGGTGCCAGATAAAATCCCTGCCCATTTCCTTTGCCTAAATAAAACCTCACCTCGGGAGTGAAAGAAAAATTACTCACCTTAAATCGATCAATAATGCCATAACTTTCCGGGTTATTGTTGCCCATATAATCCCTTACCAATTGTTTTATGGGTATAGTACTGTATGGCATGAAACGAGCAGAAAGGGCTACGGACATTTTGCGTTTGAAAACTCTTTCATATTGAAAAGTATAATTGTTTAGCGCTATACCAGCAAGGTTAAACTTAATGATGTTGATGTTCACTTTTTCATTTCCTTTACCAGGAGATTTTTTATTAAAAAGTGAGCTGTCAGCATACGTTTGTGAATGGCCAAGCGCCATAAATGCGAATAAGCAGACAATAGAAAATATTGAACGTTGTATCATAAAATAATTGGTTTCAGTTAAATTGACCACTTGAAAGTAGCTGTTTTTTATAAATATTAAACGATTCTGTTGTTGATATTGATATTATTGTTCAAAATTTTTGGATAAAAAATTACCTTTGTTATTCTACAATAGTTGAATTATGAAATTCTAATTGGTTTTTTTACTGCAATAACAACCCCTAATACTGACATTTGGGGCAATGGACCCAAACAATTCTTACAATTAATTAGATTTCAAAATGACTGATTCGATAATCAACAATAAATCGTTCTCATCCTATCTAAAGCTTTTAAAGGACTCCATAAAAGGTACCGAACAAGACTATACAAAAGGAAGCATCAGGCGGGCTGTATTCATTTTAGCTATACCGATGATTCTTGAGATGTGTATGGAAAGTGTTTTTGCAGTAGTTGATATTTTCTTTGTTGGCAAACTTGGGAAAGATGCTGCTGCTACCGTTGGATTAACAGAATCCTTTTTGACCATCATTTATTCTATTGCTATAGGTTTAAGTATGGCCGCTACGGCAATGGTAGCACGAAGAGTAGGAGAGAAGAACCGTGAAGGCGCTTCAAAATCAGCTATGCAGGCTATTTTACTGGCTGTAATACTTACTATTGTACTCTCCATTCTAGGCTTTATCTACGCCAAAAATATTTTACAATTGGTGGGTGCGCCTGATAGTGTGTTGGCCGTTGGTATTCCCTATGCCCGGTTGATGTTTGGCGGCTGCATCGTCATCATTATGCTATTTCTCATCAATGGTATTTTCAGAGGTGCCGGAGATGCGGGTATTGCTATGCGCAGCTTGTGGATTGCCAACATTTGCAATATCCTCCTTTGTCCTGTATTGATTTTCGGTTTTGGACCCATTCCTGCATTTGGTTTGGTTGGCGCTGCTATGGCTACTACTACAGGCAGGGGAATAGGAGTTTGTTATCAATTGTACAATTTGGCAAATGCTAAAGGGATGCTTTCCCTTAAGTTAGCAGATTTTGTACCAGATAAAAAGATATTAAAAAGCCTGGTAAATGTAGCAAGCACTGGAACAATGCAGTTTCTAGTCGCTTCAGCTAGTTGGATTTTTCTTGCCAGAATAATTGCGGGTTTTGGTAGCAATGCCATTGCCGGTTATACCATTGCTATAAGGCTGTTGCTATTTTTTTTATTGCCAGCCTGGGGTCTATCTAATGCAGCTGCTACATTGGTTGGTCAAAACCTTGGGGCAAAGGAACCCATGAGAGCGGAAAAAAGCGTGTGGACCATTGCGAAGTACAACACCATTTTTATGGCAATAGTTACAGGTGTTTTTTATTTTTTGGGAACGCCCATTGTTTCTTTAATCAATGAGGATCCAGAAGTGGTAAGTGTAGCTACTTTAGCGCTGCACATCATTACCCTTGGCTATATTTCTTATGGCATTGGTATGGTTCTAATGAATGCATTTAATGGGG
>JANPHE010000071.1:0-13053 GCA_031424295.1 Segetibacter sp.
TTAGCAATTAGTTGCTCAATTCTTTTGCGGCTCTTCCATCTTTTAATTTCAAATTCCCGCTTAATTGCAATTTCTTTTTCTTCATAATTTTCCAGATGCGCAATCTTCCAATCTCCGGTTTTACCAGTAAATTCTTTATGATTACTATTGTGTTTGTTTAACCTTGACTCAATATCATCGCCGGTAAAACTAATGTAATACATATTTCTATGGTCAGAGTATATAATGTAAACTTTGTACATAATTCACAAAATAAAAACACCTCGCAAAATTACGAGGTGTTTTCTGTGGGAGCACACGGGTTCGAACCGCGGACCCTCTGCGTGTAAAGCAGATGCTCTAAACCAACTGAGCTATGCTCCCATTCAAATTCGGAGTGCAAATATAGGAGTCGAATTTATTCTAGCAAAAAATCTTTTGGATAAAGTAAAAAATAATTAGGCTGAACAAGATACATAAATGTCTAGAAAAAGCACATAATTGTTAGACTAAAAGTTCTTGAGATGCCTGTTTATCTTCTTTGTAGCAAAATAATTCGTAATACTGACATAACCAATCATCCCTAAAGACGAAACAACCAGGATAACAGCAATAATAACAATGTAATTCATAGTTTAAGATTTACGTTTTTGTCGAGAAACTAAAATTAAAGTATCAAGTGTTTAAGATTTGTGATTATTAATCAACAAGGTGTTAACAACCTAATAGAAACAAGCCTCATTGCCATTTGTTCATTCAACGATTTATGCTTCTTAGTTATTGTATCCTTACCGCAAATTGTCATCCAGTTTAATTTAATCCCTTACATCCAAACATCCTTTAACATAAAACATTAATAAATTGAAAATCAATTGTTGAATTAAAACAATTACTTTTCAACGAAAGCCAATTGCCAAAAGAATTTACTAAAAAAATTAACAAAATAAATGTTGGCTAAAAGGAAATCGAAAAGCTTCTACGTGCCATTTATTGATATTTTGAAACAATTGTTGGTACAATCTAACAACCCATTCTTTGACTAGTAAATAGAAATTCTTTGGTTATTAATTCTCCGGTTATTAATTTTCACAAATCAACCCATTACACTTTACCCGTTATCTGATAACTTTGCAAAAAACAACTAATGTCAACCTATACCAGAACTTCAGAAGATGTAGAAGTAGATGTTCTAACAGAAATGGAGGATACCTTTCAGATAATAGTCTGGAATGACGAGGTGAATACTTTTGAGTGGGTTATTGATACTTTAGTAGATGTTTGCGGGCATTCTGAAGAGCAAGCTGAACAATGTGCACTATTCATTCATAACAAAGGAAAGTATGGTGTAAAAAAAGGTGACTATGAAAAGCTTAAACCTCAATGTGATGCCATAGTTGACCGCGGCATAGGAGCAACCTTAGAAGTATTGGTCTAAATAATCTTCTGATCCAATTTTCCATGTATGTATTACGACCACTCTAAACAAACACATGGGATTGCATATTTTAAATAACAGTTTATGGTTTCCTCCCGTTACAGATGCAATGCCTGATGGACTACTGGCCATTGGTGGGGATTTATCTACTGAGCGCTTATTATTAGCTTATAAAAGTGGGATATTTCCCTGGTACGATGGAGAGATGCCAATGTGGTGGTGTCCCGATCCTAGGTTTGTTCTTTTTCCGGAAGATCTGAAAATCAGCAAAAGCATGCATTCGTTTCTGAAGCGTAGCACATTCACTTTTACACTTAATATGGCATTTGATCAGGTTATCAAAAATTGCAAAGAAACCGAACGAACCGGACAAGATGGCACCTGGATTACAGATGTAGTAGAATCTGCCTATATAGAATTGCATCAAAAAGGATTTGCGCAAAGTGCTGAAGCATGGGTCAATAATAAGCTTGTGGCTGGCTTGTATGGCATCCGACTAGGCAATGTATTCTTTGGTGAAAGCATGTTTAGCCATCAAAGTAATGGAAGCAAATATGCCTTTATAAAGTATGTTGAACTTTTGAAAAAACAGGGTGTGGCCATTATTGATTGTCAGGTATATACCGAACACCTGGAAAGCCTAGGAGCCCGGATGATTGACCGAAGAGAATTTCTGCAATACCTTAAATAAAAAACCCTTCGCCAAGGCAAAGGGTTTTAAAAACTTTTATTTAAGCTTATCTAACGAGCTTGAGCTCATCAACAATATGTTTGGCTCCACCTAGTTTATCAATACACCAAAGTACATATCTTACATCTACATTGATGGTTCTATTGAGGTCTTTGTCAAATGACAACTTATGGCTTAAAGCTTCGTAATTGCCGTCAAAAGCCAAACCAATTAACTCACCATTGCCATTGATAACAGGCGAACCAGAATTACCACCCGTAATGTCATTGCTGGTAATAAATCCAACAACAATATCATGCTCCTTTGGATCAATGTATTGACCAAAATCTTTGGCTTTATATAGCTGAATATATTTTGCAGGAAGATCAAATTCATAATCTCCGGGAACATATTTATCCATTACACCTTTCATGGTTGTTACATAATCATATTGCACTGCATCCTTAGAACTATAGCTCTTCACCTGACCATAACTAACCCTCATAGTGAAATTTGCATCGGGATACATTTTTTTAACCTTTGCAGGATCCATTGCCATTATTCCTTTCAGATACAACCTTCCTATTTCATTGTTTTTGGTAGAAAATTCCTGGTACTTAGGAGCATAATTGGCATTGTAATTTTTTGTAAAAGCATTAACGACTTTAAATGCAGGATCGCTGTTTAGTGCTTCAACTGTAGGCTTAGATTTGAATGCTTCCCACTTGCTATTATCAGTTATCATACTATTATCAAACACATTAGCAGCATACATTTTAAATGGACTTGCCTCAATGGAACTATTGTTTGCAAAAAGATCTTCATAAAATCCCTTAGGCTGTTGGCTTTTATCAACGTCATTGTAAAACATCATCAATGCTGCTGCAAGAATGTTTTGATCAGCTTTCAAATTATTGTTTAGCAAGTAGTTCTTTCTGATGGCTTCAGCGCCATCCAGGGCCTTCTTTAGATCTTCAGGTTTTACATCCGACTTTTTCAATAATGTCTCCAGATTTATAAAGTTGTTAGCAGTAGCAATAATTCTTGCTCCATTAATTCCTTCGGTCATGTACATCCTTAATTTGGCATAAGGTTTCCATGCATCGTAGGCTAGCGAACAATCACTCATTAGGTTTTCAAACTCGGCTTTACCCTTTGCCCAATTAGTAAAGTCCTCTTCTACTACCTTTTTCTGACCATACACATCATACTTCAATAATTGCTTTGTCTCACCATCAAAAAACTTCCAATAGTTAGCAATTGAAGCATATTCCGAAGCAAGCTGAAGTTTAGTGGCATCACTTTTCTTCATTTCTGTAAGCATATACTTCAGTCTCATATCTCTCAACCTTACCAAAGATGGATTATTGATGTCCGTGGCTAGCTTGATTCCGTACGAAGTCTCATAACGATTGGTACCACCCGGATATCCCCAAATCATAGCATAATCTCCGTCTTTTATTCCCTTTAATGAAACAGGCAGAAAATGTTTGGGTGTCATTGCTACGTTTGTTGCGCTATAATTTGATGGCTTACCGTCAGGCGTAGTATAAACCCTAAATACAGAAAAATCCCCTGTGTGACGAGGCCACTCCCAATTGTCTGTATCTCCTCCAAACTTACCAATGCTTTCAGGAGGTGTACCCACTAAACGTACATCTTTGTACACATCATACACATACATAAAAAACTGGTTGCCTTTGAACATGCTTGCAACAACAGCCTGCTTAAATTCATCATCTCCTGCTACAGCTTTAGCAAGATTAGCCTGAACCCTTGCAAGTCGAGTTGCCCTTTCTGCACCGATAAGTAACCCAAGACTGTCATTCACTTGCTTTGTTACATCTTCTATCCTATTCAAAAACTTTACAGATAAGTTTTTTGAAGAAATTTCTTTTGACTTATCAGCTGCCCAAAATCCGTCTCTCAAATAGTTGTTTTCCACAGAACTGGCTGCAGCTATAGAACCGTAGCCACAGTGGTGATTGGTAAATATTAGCCCTTGACTACTAACAATCTCTCCGGTACAACCTCCACCAAAAATGATGATTGCATCTTTAAGCGAAGATTTGTTGACACTGTACAATTGATCAACTTTTAACTTCAGTCCTTTTTTAACCATGTCATTATAAACCTGCTGACCCAACAATAGTGGCAGCCACATACCTTCATCGGCATAACTCCGAAAAATGGTAAGCGTAAAAGCAATCGCTACAAAAATTTTTTTCATGTACTTTATTATTTTGAGGCACAAACCTATCGTTTTTCAATTACTATTAATCAGATAAACCAATTTTTTATGGCAAAACAAGCGGTCCTATTTGATTTCGGATATTCAACACATTAATGACCAAATTTTCACAAGCAAATCCGCGACTATTCAGTAATACCGCAATCTTCTCAAGCATTATTACAATCTTATATAAAATCATTTTACAGCCAACTTTGTTGCAATGACTGAAAAATTAATCATTTAGCATTAAAATATATTGATATACTCCTATCGTAATAGTATTCTTGCCAAATTGATCTCCGTTTATCATTTTTCACAAGTAATAGCAAAATGACACGTTATCTTCGCAGCTAATAATTATTTTACGTATAAATATGGATAACAAAAAAGGTCAGGTATGGGTCCCGTTGATTTTTTCTTTAGTGTTGGTAGCAGGTATGTTTATTGGTTACATGCTGAAAGACAGCGAAGCCGGACAAGGTTTTTTCTCCACCAACAAAAAAACTTCTATTCAGCAGGTCATAGACATGGTAAATATGAAGTATGTAGATGATGTACCCGACTCTGTAAACGAAAAAGTTATCAATGATTTTCTACACAAATTAGACCCTCACTCCGTATATATTCCTGCCAAGGATATTGAATATATAAACGATGAATTGCGCGGCAACTTTAGCGGGATTGGCGTAGAATTTCAGATATTTTCTGACACCTTAAATGTACTGAATGTAATTGAAAATGGTCCGGCAGAAAAAGCCGGCGTTTTAGTTGGAGACAAATTCATTAAAATAAATGACAGCACACCAATAGCAGGTAATAAAATTGATCCCGACAAAATAAGAAAACTATTGCGTGGCGAAACGGGCAGTCCGGTAAAGGTGATGGTGCTACGAGATCAGAAGTTCGTACCTGTAACCATTATCCGAGGCATTATTCCTGTACCATCGGCTGATGCGGCTTATATGCTCACACCAACGATTGGTTTTATCCATCTCAACAAGTTTTCAGAAGTTACCTACCCGGAATTTATGCGGGCATTGGAAAAACTGCTGAAGCTAAAAATGAAAGACCTCATTCTGGACCTTAGAGGCAATGGTGGTGGGTTGCTAAACCAGGCAGTTAATATAGCCGATGAATTTTTGGATGAAAATAAAATGATTGTTTATACACAAGGCAAACACGTTCGCAAATATGAATACGACTGCAAACGAGATGGTCTTTTTGAAACCGGCAAACTTGTAGTACTGATAGATGAAGGATCTGCAAGTGCAAGCGAAGTACTTAGCGGTGCATTGCAGGATTGGGACCGGGCAACCATAGTAGGCAGAAGGTCGTTTGGGAAAGGATTGGTACAAGAGCAATTTGAACTGAATGATGGTTCAGCACTTCGCCTAACGGTAGCAAGATACTATACGCCGCTTGGAAGAAATATTCAAAAATCATACGCCAATGGTTATGATAAATACGAAGATGAAGTATTGGACCGCTTCCACAATGGCGAAGTGATAAAAGGCGATACTACAAAACAAAGCGGCAAACCATACAAAACGCCAAAGGGCCACATCGTATATGGTGGTGGAGGCATTACACCGGATATATACATACCATTCGATACTGCAAGTATGAGTAAAGAAGCTACCAAGCTTTATCTGAAAGGCACATTGAGTAATTTTGTTTATACCTGGTATGTGCAAAACAAGCAACAATTCTCGGCCTATAAAAAATCGGCTGACTTATTTGCCTATAAAGCCGGAGATGCAGAATGGGCTGCTTTGAAAACATTCGCAATGAAGGACTCCGTTGACCTAACAATGGCAGGAGAAAAAGACAAAGCAAAAATTCTTGAGAGAATACCTGCGATGGTTGCAAGGCAAATGTGGCGGTATGAAGGTTATTATCAAGTGGCCAACCGAACTGATGAATTTGTGCAAAAGGCATTGGAAGTTCTAAGGTAAAAATGGGAATAAAAACCTCCCATTTCTATACCATTTAAAACTAAATATCCATTTAAAAAACCAGTTTAGATTTATATTGCTTTACGCAAATTCGATCAGAAGATTTCCACTCAACACCTAAATCAGTTTTAATTTTTATACCCCATTGACAAGTTTACATCGCCTGTTACTTTCAAATTAACGGAAGCCGTATCATTCGATTTGTTTTGAATAAATAATGCAGTGTTTTTATCAACATTTACAGTCACTTTATCATTAGGCTTCACTACTTGTAAGGAATGTCTGCCACCATCTATCGGTGCTTTATAAACTTCTATATCATTCTTAGACACATTTTCCAACTTTACTTTAAATGCGCCATGCTTGTTATTGCCCAATATGAAACTATCGTTGGGCTTAATAGATGTATTGGAAGTAAGGGTACCACAAGAAACCAATAGCATGGATAGGCAGATAATTGAAAAGAAAGTTTTCATGAATGTTTACAATTTTAAAAACCTTCAACACAATTTTTCGAGAAAAGTTTGATAGCCTGTTAGATTAGTATGCGTTTCGAGATTATATTTTAAAAAAATGTCCATGCAGGTTCAATATTCTGAACATACATGGACATTAAGCTATAGTTGCTTCCTAAAAGGCAGGGAAGTAATATCTAATCCTCCTCATTATTCAAATCGGATTCTACTGCAACATCTTTGCTCAACCGCTGCGCCGCTTTTAATAAATTGATGAACTCTTTCCTATATCCTAACTGGTCATTTTCTACCGCCCCGGTAGCCAACTGAAAGATGTTCTTATAAGTTGCAGTTCCTTTGTATTCAGATTGCCTGAGCAACATACCAAATCCTGCTACAGCCGTTGCAAACCGGAGGTTATCAGAAGTAGTTTCTATCCCAATTTTCTGGTCCATTACAGGATGCTGCAGCAATTTACTGACGTCACCATCGGGTTGCTTGTAGCGGAGTTTGATATTCATCAACTCTCCATTAAAATCAGCTACGGCAAGCTGCTTTTTCTCTACTTTCTGATACTTCAATGCATCCACATTATCAAACACATCTGTTTTAATTCCAAGAGGAACAACTTCATACAAGGCTGTTACAGTATGGCCACTTCCCAACTCACCGGCATCTTTTTTATCGTTGTTAAAATCTTCTTTAGCCAACATCCTATTTTCATACCCAATGAGCCTGTATCCTTGCACCTTGGCGGGGTTAAATTCTATTTGCAGTTTTACATCTTTGGCTATGGTAAATAAAGTACCGCCAAATTCATTGACCAACACTTTTTTAGCTTCAGAAATATCATCAATATATGCATGATTTCCATTTCCTTTATCCGCCAACTTCTGCATTTTTGCATCCTGGTAATTGCCCATTCCATAACCCAAAACCGTTAGAAATACGCCACTTTTTCTTTCCTTTTCTATCAGGCTTTCCAGTTCATCATCACTGCTTATACCTACATTGAAGTCGCCATCTGTACATAAGATCACCCGGTTGTTGCCTTTGGTTACAAAATTTTCTTTTGCTGTTTTATATGCCAAAGCAATGCCTTGTCCGCCTGCAGTAGACCCACCGGATTCTAACTTGTTGAGTGCTTCTTTTATCGCTTCTTTATTAGATCCTGAAGTTGGAGGTAACACGAGTCCGGCACTTCCTGCATACACCACAATGGACACCCTGTCCTGCTCACGCAGTTGATCTGCCAGCAATTTCAATGAAGATTTTACCAGTGGCAATTTATTTACATCACTCATACTTCCACTTACATCTATTAGAAAAGTAAGGTTGGATGCAGGAAGATTTTCTACAGGTATCTTTTTGCCTTGTAATCCAATGCTGACAATCCGGTGTTCTTCGTTCCATGGACATTTGGCAATTTCAGTATTGATAGAAAATGGATCTTGACCTGTGGGTTGAGGATACTTGTATGTAAAATAATTGATCAGTTCCTCAATCCTGACCGCTCCGGCCGGGGGTAGTTGGTTATTGTTAAGCATTCTGCGAACATTGCTATAGGAAGCAGCATCTACATCAATTGAAAATGTAGAAAGTGGATTGTCTGTTGACCTGAGAAATCTGTTTTCAGTTATATGGTCATACCCTTCTCTGTCAAAACCATTGTCAATCGCCGGCTGTTCCTGATACTTGTCATAAAAATCAGGTTTATTACTAGCAGAAATACTGGCAGCACCTCTCAATTTAATTGATTTAAAACTTTGAGATGTTACACTACTTCTTTTAATGGGAGCATTATAACTTGCATCTTCAATAGGAACATTGAGCCCGGTAACCACCACCTCCTCTAGTGATTGTGAAGCCGCTTTTAATACAATGTTTAGCGTTGTTTGATTGCCAATTTTAACCTGCTGGGTTACCATTCCTATGGTTGAAATAACAAGAATTGCTTTGTTATTTGGAACCACAATTGAGAATTTTCCATTGCCATCCGAAATAGCACCTGTCCTTGTTCCCTTGACATAAATACTTGCCCCAGCTACCGGATTGCCGGATTCATCGCTAATGGTACCTGAAATGTTTATGCCGCCAACATAGGCAAAGGCGAATAAGAAAAGTAGTGTACATAATGCGGAAATTGAGTAAGATTTCATAATGATAAAATTTAAAGGTTACTTAATAATGAGTTTGTCTATGAATTGTTTTTTTGTATCGCGGTTTGTTGCTTTTATAAAATAAGTTCCGGCGACAAGACTTGTAGGCACCGGCAACTGTATCGGCAGTTTGTCTGCTGCTACCTCCAACTCTTTAACCAGGTATAATTTACCATTGTTATCAAATAATTGAATGTTGTATAAACCGGCATTCTTAAAAGTCATATGAACATCAGAGCCGGATTCTGCCGGGTTTGGAAATACTTTGAACACCTCGTTTTTGAAGAATTTTTGGACCATTGTCTTAATGGTATCAATACGATTAACTGAAGTAATTCTTGATATTGAGCCCATATAACAGGTACGCCTAATTACACTACTACACACTACAACTACATCTTCCAACTTTGCATTTGGCTTCATGGTTATAAAGAATGGTTCTGCAAAATCATTGGGAATAAACACATCCGTTTTTATGGGCTCATACCCTACAGAACTAGCTTGCAGATTAACTTTTTTACTTCCCCTCTTAATTTCAAATGACAGTATACCTTCGCTATCGGCTTCCAGGTTTACATTGCTATCTACAATTACATTGGCATAAGGAACAGGTTCACCCACTTCATTGATTAAAACGATTACTACTTCGCTTTTCAAATTTTTAGGAACAGATCTGTTATCTTCCAAATTATCATATGCGTCTATTAAACCTTCAACCATCACTCCACCCATCATGATTTGAGAAAGCGAAATGTCCAGATTGGAGCAGTTTGCCCTTTTTACTTTTACCTCCTTGGTTTCCATTCCTACATAACTGAGAATCAAAGTGACTTTGTCCTCTCCTTCCGGAAATGGAATTTCAAACGTTCCTTTCGAATTTGCAACAAACATTTCCTTTTTCCCTTTTATTGAAATGGAAGTCCCGGCAAGGACTTCTTTACTATTATCAGTCACCTTTCCTGTAATCAATAGGTTACTTGCTTCGTTTATCACCTCTCCTTTTACCATTGAAGTACAAACGGGCTTATAGACTGCCACCAATTTGCCAACTGTCATTTGAGCATTGGCAATACCTGTTGAAAAAAAAGCCGGAATAAACGCGGACAAAAACAACCTATAAGGACTTTGCAATAACGGTGTACTTTCTTTTACAAAAGGACGCTCTAATTGATCGCTTGTAAACCTTCCGCAGGTGCTTCCAGATTCTTTTGATAATACTTTTAAAACCTGCTGATCGGTCATTGTACTAAAGTCAACCACAGTTTTTGAGCATTGTTGACAAAAGCGTCCTTGTTGGGCAGGCGACATCTTATCCCAGTTCTCGTGGCATGGTTGGGGAATGTGTAAATAAGTTTCTTTTTCCATAGCTGGTGATTTTGGAAAAGATGCAGCTATCAAAACGATTACACAAAACTTTTAAAAAAATATTTTTTTATTGGATAACGACTGTATATTCGAAAACCATTGATGGGATTACTAAAGACCATAGAGACCAATACCCTTTCAGACTTCGAGCTTTTGCAGCTATATAAGACTGACCTGAAGCCTGAAAAACTGGCTGATCTTTTTCTGCGTTATTATGACCTTTTGTATGCTACCTGTGTAAAATATCTTAAAGACCAAGAGGCAGCTAAAGATGCAGTTATGAGTATCTATGAAACATTGCCTCAAAAAGTACAACAACATAAGATTGACAACTTCAAAAGTTGGTTGTATGTCGTTACCAAGAATTACTGCTTGATGGATCTTCGAAAGAATAAAAAACACCTTAACGTGGAATTTGATGGTCAGGTTATGCATTTAGAAGACTTTTCGCATCTGGACAGTGTATTTGAAAAAGAACGCCAATTGGATAATATGGAGGATTGTATGAAAAAATTAAATGAAGAGCAAAGGCAAACCGTTCGTTTGTTTTATCTTGAGAATAAATGTTACAACCAAATAAGTGAATTAACGGGTTTTGAATGGAATAAAGTAAGGAGCTTGATACAAAATGGAAGAAGAAACCTGAAAATCTGCATGGAAGAAAATGTCTGAACAGCAAACATATAGTCACCTGGATATTAAAAGGTACCTGCAGCAACAGATGTCGGCTCAGGAGATGCATGCTTTTGAACGAGCCATGATGGATGATCCTTTTTTGGCAGATGCAGTAGAAGGCATTTCTGAAAGTGATGAAAAATTAGCAAATAAACACCTTGAACAGATAAAAGAATCCATTCTCGGTGAAAAGGAAAAAGCCAAAGTAGTGGCGCTACCAAAAAGTAAAAATCAATGGTGGCGGGTAGCAGCTGCTATCTTTGTTATTGCTTCGGGTAGCATCCTAACCTATTCTTTGCTTAATAATTCAGCTGTACAAAAAACAACAGTAAATGAAATGGCATCTGCAGGGGCAGTTAATGCAGCACCAATGCAAGACAGCATAAAAGCACAAGAACAACCGTTGGTGCAAAACCAGGTTCAGTCTGAAGTTTTCGCACCGAAACAAAGAAACAGTCCCATAATTAAAACCGAGAACGAGCCGCTTGCATCAGCTGCTCCGGAAATCAATAATATGAGTGCAAAGGAATCATCAAGTGATGATTACAATAATGATAAAGGTGACATGGTAATGGAGCAACCCGCTATAGCTAAAGATCAAAAAATCACAAAAGAAAAAGCTATTTTACCAATTGAACTGGAAAACAAGAAACAAAACCTGTTTAATGGAAGAGTGACAGACGACAATGGAAATGCCATTCCATTTGCAACGGTTCGCTCAGGCTCGAATATTACCTCTACAGACGCGAATGGGGGCTTTAAATTACAAGCTCCTGATAGTGTATTAAAGGTAGATGTAAGTTCAGTTGGTTATGCAATGGCAAGAGCCGATGTGCAAAGTAATACCCCTGCAAAAATTACTTTGGAAGAAAGCAAATCATCCTTATCAGAAGTAGTGGTAACAGGAATAACATCAAAAAGAAAAGCAGCAAGCTCTACTGTCAATAGTTCTAAAATTTCCGGCTCTTCCGCTGAGCCTGTTGGTGGCTGGAATAATTTCAGGCAATACGTAAACAGATCGGTTGATAGCTTATCAAATGATGACGAAGAGGTAAAAATTACAGGAGTTGCTGTTGAATTTACTGTTGATAACAATGGTGCCCCTACAGATATTAAAGTTAACGCTGCTCCGAATAAGACTATTAGCGATAAAGCCTCTGAAATAATTAGAAATGGCCCTAAATGGAGTTCCAAAAGCAAAAAGGAAAGGGTAAAAGTATCTATCCCATTTTAAAGGTTAATATTTCGATAGATATTGTACGTTTGCATAAAATATAAACGTATGAATAAAATATTCGCATCAGCAATTGTTATTGCTTCCTTGTTGATTTCTCAAGCCAACGCCCAGGTAGCCATGCCTCAGCCGAGCCCAACTCAAACCATCAGCCAGGAATTTGGCATGGGCACAATTAAAATAGTTTATAGCCGTCCATCTATTAAAGGCCGTATTTTGTTTGGAGAAGGGTCTGAACTAGCCCCATTAGGTAAAGTATGGCGTACGGGTGCAAATGCAGCTACCAAAATCACATTCACCGACAATGTAATCATTGGCGGAAAGATATTGGATACCGGTAGTTATGTGATTTATACCAAACCAATGAAAGATCAATGGGAAATAATCATAAACAAAGGAACTGCTAATTGGGGAACAGATGGTTATAAAGAAAGTGATGATGTGGTTCACACTTTGGCCCCTTCGACCAAAATGAAAGAAAGCGTTGAAACATTTACAATGCAGATTGCTAACATCAAACCAGAAAGTTGTGAATTGCATCTTATGTGGGGAAATACAGCTGTTGCCGTTCCCATCACAACAAATATCAAAGACAAGCTTAGAACACAAATTGAAAAAGCTTTGGATGGTGAGAAAAAACCATACTCACAAGCTGCAAACTTTTATTATGAGTGGGATAAAAATTATGATAAGGCATTAGTAAACATCAATAAGGCCATTGAAGGCAATCCAAAAGGTTTTTGGCTATATCTTACAAAAGCTAAAATAAAAAGAGACATGGGTGATAAAGAAGGTGCCAAAAGAAATGCTGAAAAGACCATAGAAATAGCTACTGAAGAAAAGAATGAAGACTATGTGAGAATGGCAAAAGAATTAATATCAAAATTGTAACA
>JANPHE010000072.1:0-14479 GCA_031424295.1 Segetibacter sp.
ATGAAATGACCATATTCAATGCTGCTATTCCGACAAGCAGATAATTGCCTTTTGAAGCTCCCGCCAATAAAAGAAAGAACTTACCAAAGAAACCGGCAGTTGGAGGAACGCCGGCCAGGGAGAACATGGCAATCGTAAGTATCCATGAAAGCACAGGGTTATTATTATAAAATCCTTTGTAATCGCTAATTTTTTCTTTTCCAGTAATTGCACTGACCAATGAAACCACGCCAAAAGCTGCCAAATTGGAGAATACATATACCAATATGAAATAAACGACAGAGGCGGACCCCTGCTGTGAACTACCTGTAATACCAATTAAAATAAATCCTACCTGGGCAATAGATGAAAAGGCAAGAAAGCGTTTAAAATTATTCTGCCGAATGGCAAATAAATTTCCGATAACAATGGTCAATAGCGATAGTATGAACAACATATTATACCATATATCAGCCAAAGGTTGAAAGACTTTATACAATACAGAAACAAAGACAAATAGCACCGCTCCCTTAGAAATAACAGATAAATAAGAAGTAACTGCCACGGGTGCACCTTCATAAACATCTGCTGTCCATAAATGAAAAGGCACGACGGAAATTTTGAATGAAAATCCTGCTAGCAATAATACAAAAGCAAATATCTGAAGCGGTTGATTGCTTAGATGTGCAGTAAGTTCTGAAAATACCAATGTGCCGGTTGTTCCATAAATCAATGAAATACCAAAGAGTAACAACCCTGATGAAAAGGCAGAAGAAATGATCAGTTTCATGGCAGCTTCGGAAGATTGTTTTTTTGTAAGATCAAAGTTGGCAATAGCGGCAAGTGGTATGGTAGAGAGTTCAAGACCTAGATAAAACATAAGTAGATTACCTGCTGAAATCATATAAAACATACCAAGTAAGGTTGACAGCAACATCATGTAAAACTCGGGTACATGTTTATGATTTTTTAGCCAAGCCCACGATTGCATAGAGATGATTAAAGTTCCAAGATTAAGGATATTTTTTTCTAAAATGATGAGGTAATTTGTCCTAAACATTTCATTGAAAAGGCTTCCCTCTTTGATGCCAAAAAATCCAACAATAAAATTGCAGAGCAACAGTAAATTCACTATGTACATTATAGTCTCATTGCTCCTATCCTTTCCAAGCTTTAAGAAGATCAGTATAAAGATGATCGAAACAATCACCATTTCCTGCTTCATCAATATTAAAAAATCACTTATCATTTAGTTTTTTCTACTTTTTTAATTGCCCGTAATACTCAACACCTTATTCATGATATTTTCAGTTCCCGGCATGATCAGTTGATTTAACAAAAATGGTGCTACACCCATTACTACAATTGCAATAATTAAAATGCCCGCTGCCAATCTTTCGTTCCATGTAGCGTCTGTAATTTCGTTATAGGCTTCGCTCATTGGTCCCATTACAGTTTTGCCGGCTGCCCTCAATATATACACAGCCGTTACAACAATAGAGGCACATGCCAATATAGTAGCTAACCGATACATTGTATTCGGATTTTGCCATGAGCCCATAAACACTGTCATTTCCGCAACAAAACCACTAAGACCAGGTAAACCAAGCGAACATAAACCTGCCAATACAAATACGGTGGAAATAAATGGCGTAACTTTTAACAAACCACCCAACTTCGCAACATCTCTTGTATGTGTTCGGCTATATATCATGCCAATGGCAGCAAAGAAAAGTGCTGTCATTAAGCCATGTGACACCATTTGAAGAACTGCACCATTAACGGAAGTTTTAGTGAGCATTCCAATACCTAATAAAACAAAACCACAATGACTGACCGATGAATAAGCATTGATGTATTTTAAGTCAGTCTGCATCATAGTAGCAAAAGCGCCATAAATAATAGCAATGGTAGCCAGCAAAATGATGATCCATGAATACTGATGCGCTGCTGCCGGCATTAGGAATGTAGCTACTCTAAGGCAACCATACCCACCTAATTTCATAGATATGCCAGCAAGAAACATGGAAGCAGCTGTTGGTGCAGAAGAGTGACCATCCGGCACCCAGGTATGAAATGGAAATAAGGCTCCGAAAATACCAAAGCCAACAAAGGCAAAAGGAAAAAAAAATTTCTGCACTTCCAGTGGAATGGCCATTTGGGCAATTTGCATCATATCAAATGAATGGGCATAAAAATAGAGGCCTGCCAGGCCAACAAATACCAATGCAGAACCCGCCATTAACATCAAGGCCAGCTTCATGGCACTGTATTCTTTTTTTCCACTGCCCCAAATACCTATCAATAAAAACTTGGGTATGACCGCTACTTCCAGAAAGAAAAACAACGTAAACAGATCTAGCGAAATGAAAAAACCATACGCACCTACACTTAAAAACATTAGTAGGAAGAAAAACTCTTTGCTCAATTTTTCCATGGTCCACGAAACGAGCACTCCGGCAATAACTACAAATGCAGTTAAAAGCATCATTGCTATTGAAATGCCATCTATTCCAATATGGAAATTAATGTTGAGCGGCGCAAACCAAGTATGGTTGTACTCGAACAACATGGGTGCGTTATTACCGACTGACCGTTCTTCCCAGTATTTTGCTAAGACATAGCCTACTAGTCCAATTTGAGACAAAGCACCTAAAAATGCAACAGATCTAACCTGCTTCAAGCCCCTACAAAACAGAATGGCAATGGAAGTTAGAAAAGGTAATATGATGAGTAAGGAGAGAAACATTTTGCTTAATTAAGTTTTACTAATCAGTTAAAAATTTAGTTTCAAAATTATTTCCACCAATAAATAAATATTAATGACAATCCTGCCACACCTCCAAAAAAGTAAAGCGCATAATTCTGAACCCGACCTGATTGAATGCCTTTTATTAATGAAGAAATCCAAGCTGTTAAACTTGCAATGAAATTAATAAGCCCATCTACGATGTTTTTATCTATCCAGGCTGCAGGTCGTCCAATGAGATTAAAAACTATTTTTTTTGTGACAAAAAGATATACTTTGTCAACATAAAACTTCCCTTTTGCAGCGGTGTAAAATCCGCCCATCGAAGACGCAATTCTGGAAGGTATATCATTGGCATTTTTGTATAATTTCATGGCTACTGCAATGCCCAAAATGGCCAATAATACAGGAGCAATAGAAAAGGTAATATCCATGTGCGATTCGGTCGGTGTACCGCTTAATGTAATGAATTTTGAAAAGGGAATAAACCCAGCAGCCATGGCACAAATAGTCAGTATGATTAAAGGCAATTTCATGGTCATCGTTCCTTCAGAATGGTGATGGTGGTGGGCATTATCATGACTTTCTGTTTGAACAGGCGCATTCCAGAAAATGCTAAAATATAATCGGAACATGTAAAAAGCAGTAAGTGCCGCAGTAAATAATGCTACACCATAGATCATTTTATCTGCATGATAGGCTGCCAACAAAATTTCTTCCTTGCTAAAAAATCCGGCAAATGGGGGAATGCCTGCTATTGCCAGGCAGGCTATTAAAAATGCAAAATGTGTAACCGGCATCCACTTTCTTAAACCGCCCATGTCTTTCATTTCATTGCTATGCACCATATGAATAACCGCGCCGGCACCAAGGAATAACAATGATTTGAAAAAGGCGTGTGTAAATAAATGAAACATGGAAGCTGTAAACCCAAGATTGTTTTCGACACCATTTTGAGAAACGCCCAAGGCGAACATCATATAACCAATCTGCGACATTGTTGAGTAAGCCAACACACGTTTGATATCTGTTTGTGTACAAGCAATGATAGCCGCCAACAATGCAGAAAAAGCACCGATGTACATAACGATATGCAACGCTGATTCTTCTATTGAATAAATGGGAAATAATCTGGCAACAAGATAAACGCCTGCTACAACCATTGTAGCCGCATGAATTAATGCAGACACAGGTGTTGGACCTTCCATTGCATCGGGCAACCAAATGTGCAACGGAAACATGGCTGATTTACCTGCACCTCCAATAAATATCAAAACAAGTCCCCAGGTGAGGCAAGATATACCAAGAAATGAAGCGGTTGTTATACCAATGTATTCCGCTGATTGGGCGCTGGTCAACCGTTGAATAAGTGTGCCAATATCCAATGTTCCTCCATAAAATCCCAGAATTAAAATGCCAATAAGAAATCCCAGGTCAGCAAATCTTGTAACGATAAATGCTTTCTTTGAAGCAGCAACCGCAGACGCTTTTTGGTAATAAAATCCAATTAGTAAAAAAGAAGATACCCCAACAAGTTCCCAAAAAATATACAACTGGAAAATGTTGGTAGATAGCACCAAACCTAACATGGAGAAGGTAAACAACGAAAGAAATGCATAGTAGGTAGCAAATCGCTCCTCGCCTTTCATATAACCAAGGCTAAACAAATGGACCATTAACGAAACAAAACTAACGACCAAAATCATCATTACTGATATAGGATCAATGATAATACCCATATCAATTGAGATACCAGGCGAGAACTGAAGCCATGTAAATTTGATTGCTTCGATTTTCTGATAAACACCATCGACCTTACCATCTATAAAAAAGTATTGATAGGCCGCTTTTAATGACAACACTGTTGAAGTAAGCAATGAAAGAGTTCCAATGAATCCTGCTGATGTTTTAAAATATTTTCGGCCAAACAAACCAAGCAACAAAAATGTGGCTAGTGGAAGTAAGAAGATCAATATGATGTATAAATAGTTTGACATACAGTTAAAATTTTAATTCTGCAGCGTCCTCTACGTCTATTGATTGGTGACTTCTATAAAGGTTAATTATTATTGCAATGGCTACTGCAGCTTCCGCAGCGGCAATGGTAATGATAAAGATGGCAAAGAAAACACCATCCAATTTTGCCGGATACAAGTACTTATTAAATGCCACAAAATTGATGTTCACACTGTTTAGGATTAACTCAATTGACATTAAAATAGTAATCAGGTTGCGGCGTGTAAACAATCCATACATCCCTATAAAAAACAGGGCCGTACTTACAAAAAGAATATGTTCTAATGGTACTGAATTCATCATACTTCTCCTATAATTTTTGGTTCAGAAGGGCTTGATTCGCTCAATGAAAAAACCTGATTGGTTTTATCTTCAGGAGATTTCATGGCAATAACAATACAACCAATCATAGCTGCCAACAAAAGAAAACTAACCACTTCGAAAGGTAGAATGTAACCATATTCGGTTGTACTCAGCATTTGTGTTCCTATTTCAGCAACGGGTACAACAAATTGTTTAGCACTCGGGGTAAATCCATAATGACTAATCAAATGATAACTGAAAATGAGCCCAAACAAGGCTGCTAATATGGAAGAAATCATCCTGCCGGTGGATGGCTTTGGCATTTCTTTTCCAGATTGTTGCGTAAGAAAAATAGAGAAAATAATCAACACTACTATACCACCGACATACACAATAATTTGTACCGCGGCAATAAACTCTACTTGCATCCAAAAATACAAAGCCGCAATGCCTATTAAAGCAAACAACAACCAAATAGCAGCCCTAAAAACTTTTGTAGTGGTTACAGCCAACATGCCAGCCCCCAGGATGAAAGCTGAAATACCATAAAATATTATTTGCGAAGCGTTCAATTTTTTATTTTTTTAGTTAATGACTATTTCATCCATCATAAAACATATATCCTACATCATCCATCCCAAATCATACATTCCTCTCTATTCCACCCCTTCCCTTATTTTAGATCCTGGTCTATTCAACTTTTTTAATAACTGACTTCTGTCAAAAACACTGTGCTCAAAATTTTGTCCCATTTTAATAGCGTCAGTAGGACATGCTTCTACACATAAATTGCACATGGTGCATAGATCAAGGTGATAAACGAATGTATCTAATGCTTTTTTCTTTTTTCCTTCAGGCGTTATATCAAACTTTGTAATGATTTTAATCGTTGCATTGGGGCAAGCCAATTCACAAGCTGTACATCCAGTACATGCGTGTTCATTTTGCTCATCATGTAGCATAATGACTTCTCCCTTAAACCTATCAGCCATTTTTAAAGTGGCACGATTATCAGGATATTGTTCTGTTATTATTTCTTTAGGTGAAATGAAATAATGTCCTGTCCTCCGCATACCAATCATAAGTGATTTGGTTGCGTGGTATATATCCGATAAATAATCTTTTATAAACATTTACATTATTTTAAAACTGGTTTACAAAGTGTACAAAAAATGAACACAAACTATTTTGATCAAAAATGCCATCCATAAATTGCTATTATCGTTACCAATAATAAATTTACCAGACTGATTGGTAGCAAATATTTCCATTCCAAATTCAACAATTGGTCTATTCTTAGCCTGGGGAAAGTCCACCTGAACCACATGATTAAAAAGATTAGAAAAAAGGTCTTCCCAAAAAACCAAACTACAGACGGAACAAAATCCATGATGTGATTAAAACTATGCCATTGTCCTATATGAAAAGGCATCCAACCACCAAGGAATAGCGTAGCACCTATAGCGCAAACAATAAAAATATTAATGTACTCTGCCAGAAAAAACAAGGCAAATTTCATCCCTGAATATTCAGTATGAAAACCTGCAGTCAACTCAGATTCTGCTTCTGCCATATCAAAAGGCGCCCTGTTGGTTTCTGCAGTTACCGCTATTATAAAAATGACAAAAGAAATGATGGCGGGGATATGTCCTTTAAACAACCACCAACCCGTTTGCTGTGAGGCAACAATTTCTGAGATTTGAAGGCTACCGGTTAATACAACTATCGTAAGGATGGAAATGCCTGCTGATAATTCATAACTAACTATCTGAGCACCACTGCGCATAGCACCCAACATTGAGTATTTATTGTTACTTGCCCATCCTGCCATTAATATGCCGATGACGCCCAAAGATGAAATTGATGAAACAAATAGAACCCCGATATTAATGTCCCAAATCTGAAAGTTTTTTGCAAAAGCGATGGGTGCTAACAGCAGCATGGCAACAATCATCACTACATAAGGGGCAAGGTTGAATAAGAATTTATCCGCCCCATCCGGCGTCAATCCTTCTTTCATTATTAGTTTAAGGGTATCGGCAGCGGTTTGAAACATTCCTTTTGGTCCTACCCTATTTGGCCCAATTCTTATTTGCATTCTTGCCGCTACTTTCCTTTCCATCAATACTAAAACCAAACCCAAAAGAGCGAACAGCGTAATAGCCAACAACATTACGATGACACATTCCAACACCAACGTCCAGGTAGCACCAAAAGATGCATTCAGCCATTGTTGTATCGAATTTGTTATGCCTTCTAAACTAAACATATTGTATCTATTTTATGTCCCTCTTAAATGAGGAATAAAAAATTTTACTACCTATCAATATCCGGTATCACCAAATCAAGTGTTCCCATTGTTGCCATCAAATCGCCCAACTTACTGCCCCGCACCATATGATCCAATGCAGACAAGTTAGAAAAGCCCGGAGATCTGAACTTTATTCTATACGGAGTGGTACCTCCTTCGCTCACTATATACACACCAAGCTCGCCTCTTGCAGTTTCTACTCTAGTATAAAACTCACCTTTAGGCAATTTTAATACGGCTTTGGTTTTTACCTGAAAATCACCTTCCGGAATTTCGTCAATCAGTTGCTCAATTATTTTTATAGACTCCTTCATTTCCCGCATGCGAACCATATACCGGGCAAAAGAATCGCCTGCTGTTTCTATTATTTCGTCAAACTGAACCTTGTCATACAATTCATAAGGGTATATTTTCCTGATATCGCATTGCACTCCGCTGCCTCGACCAACCGGTCCGGTACAACCATAAGAAATAGCATCTTCTCTAGACAATATGCCCACCCCTTTCATTCTATTTTGAAATATAACGTTGTTCGTAACCATTTCATCGTATTCATCCACTTTCGACCTAAACAATACGATGAACTCCTTTACTTTCCTTTGAAAATCAGGATGGATATCTGCCATGACGCCACCGGGTACCATATAATTCATGGTCAATCTTGCGCCGCAGGTTTCTTCCATTATTTCATTGATAAATTCCCGCTCTCTAAATGCATGAAAGAAAGGGGTAAACGCACCAACATCCATTGACAAAGCGCCCCACCACAGTTCGTGGGATGCTATTCTTGTCAATTCATCCATAATAACACGGATATACTGTGCCCTTGATGGCACTTCTATCTGCAATCCCTTCTCTACCACCAATGAACATGCATGGTTGTTAATGTGTGATGACAAATAATCCATTCTACTTGTTACATAGATAAACTGCCGGTAACTAAGGCTTTCGCACATTTTTTCTATCGACCGATGAATGTAACCAAGATGTGGTTCAACTTTCTTAACCGTTTCTCCATTAAGTGTAATCACTAAATGCAATACTCCATGCGTAGCCGGATGTTGTGGCCCAACATTTATAACCAAGTCTCCAATAGCTTCCCCGCCCTTGGATGTGGAAATTGTTGGACTTGATATGATTTGTGTTTCGCTATACATTTTTCTAATCCTTTTTTCCTCCCCCTAAGGGAATAATGGGGCTATAATTTTATCATGTTAATGGGATCTTCAAAATCTTTCCTCAATGGAAAACCCTCAAAATCGTCTGTCAATATCAGCCTTCTCAAGTCAGGATGATGTAGAAATTTAACGCCAAATAATTCAAACACTTCTCTTTCATGAAACTCAGCTGTCCGCCAGATGTCACTTACCGTTTCTATTTCAGGATTGGCTCTGTCACATTTAGCCTTTACTACAATTGTATGCCTATGTGTTGTAGCTGACAAATGAAAGACCATGGTTAAATGCGTCTTCCAATCTATACAGGTAAGGCAAAACAAATAGTTGAATTGAAAAGGGCCGTTGCGAAGTTGTTCGGCCAAAGTACGCCACTGGACAGCTTCAATGTTGATATTGATCCATTCACCTGTTTCATCAAAAACAGCTGTTGGTTCTATTTCAGTAATGTAAGCTTTTATTTCTTCGTTGGTCATTGCAGCTGGCTTATCGTTTTCATTTTTCTATGCTAAATAATTTTTAAACAGTCCTTATCTGCTCTCTGGTCATTCCACTTTTAATTTTCTCCTGAAGTGCTATCATAGCATGTAGCAGTGCTTCGGGCCTTGGTGGGCAACCGGGAATATACACATCTACAGGTATTACATGGTCAGCACCTTTTACAACTGAATAAGTATTGTAAAAGAAAGGACCTCCGCTAATGGCGCAAGCACCCATGGCAATTACATACTTTGGGTCGGGCATTTGATCATACAATCGTTTTAAAACAGGAGCCATTTTATTTACAATTGTGCCTGCTATAATAATTACATCAGCCTGACGGGGTGTTGCCCTTGCTACTTCAAAACCGAAGCGGGAAAAGTCGTACTTGGCCCCTGCTACACTCATTAGTTCTATACCGCAACAGCTAGTGGCAAACGTAAGCGGCCACAAAGAATTGGACCGTGCCCAATTGATGATATCGTTGAATGTGCTGGCTATGATACCTCCGCCCGGAGTAGGAATTATCTGACCGGGAAAATCTTTGGTATGTTCTCTAATTTCTTCTCTTACATCCATTTTAATGCTCCTTTTTTATGTGCATATAAAAACCCCATGAACAATACAAACATGAAAATTACAATCTCAACTAAGGCGATGATACCTACTTTCTTGACTACAACAGCCCAAGGATACAAGAAGACCAATTCTACATCAAAGATTAAAAACAAAAGGGCAAACAAGTAATAGCCAACATTAAATTGCTGCCACGGAGAAGTAAGTGTTGGAATGCCGCACTCGTATGCCTGGCCTTTTTGAGGATTTTTGCTGCCTTTATTGAATAAACGACCAACAAGTATACCACCTGCTGAAAAAGCAATGGCAGCTATAGCAAGAACAATCAGAGAGAGTGGCCCCATAGATTAACGTTTTGGTCTATAATTGAGATCGCTTTCTAAATATTTTGAAATATACGACTACCTGCTTTATTCTAAAAAAAAATTTATTCAGAGTGTTAATATATAAATAGTTATTCCTTTGTAAAATGATTGAAGGAATGTTTTTGGTATTACTTTAAAAGGAATTAATAGTTGAGAATTGCCCATTCATCTTAAATTGTCAGATAGAAGATATAAATTTCCTTTTAAAACGATTTGCACTAAAATTATGATTGTTGAATGGTCTACTATTTCACATATTTTGGCTAAAGAATTTTTGTCAGTTGAGAAACCGTCTGTTGTTCTACTACTTTATTTGAAAAAGTTTTAGGCAATTTTTTGAAACAAAATTGAAAGATATTTTTTAGACTCCGGTTAAATAAATGATCAGATTATACGTCACTTTACACAGATCCATTGCTCATTAGGTCAACATGTTTCCATAAGTAATAAATCAATCCTTCCCTTTTTCTTCGCTTGTATCTTACATCAGCTTGAGCAATTGAAGCTATCCTTCACTAATGCATAAGTGTAATCATTTATGTTTGCTTTGCCTGTTTCGCCACAGCTTCCCATTCAGCTTGCTACGCATAACCTATCTCCCAATATATAGAAAGCAAATTTTTTTGCGCCATCAATGACTGCTACAATAGGTCCGGTGTGAGCTAGTATTCGGATTAAAAAAAATCTTTTTGTCTCGCTTACGGTTCTTTAAATGCTACAAAGAAAAAATATGAGACGCCTAGTTATTAGAGCATTTAAATAAAAAAAATCCCGATTGCTTCTGCAACCGGGATTTGATATCATATAATCGGAAGAAAGTCTTCTACCTGATTATTCTCAATTTTTTATTTACTTTCTTGTTGTTAACTATCAATTCAACATTGTATGATCCACTTGCCAATCTTGACAAGTTTTCCACTCTAATAGTATTTGAACCTATTGTGGCATTATATGATTGAGTTGACAAAGATTTGCCCGAAACATCCATTACTCTTACAATTACTTTTCCTTTACTTGCAGATTTGAAGTTTAGTTGAAAAAAGGTTGATGCAGGATTTGGATAAATTGAAACATCTCCATCAATCACTTCATTTACAATTTCTGTTTCAACAGACCTTGACTGAATAATTGGACAAGGTGTAGGATTTAACGTAATGTCAGTCTTACCGATCTTACTTGGACTTGCATGTAAATTAACCAACTCAGGATAGCCAAAACCAGAAGGGCCAAATGCTGATAATTTCACCTTTGCCTCATACCAAACATCATAAATCCAATTGGGATAAGTAGAGTTTGTAGCGTAGCTATTATTGGTACTTGGAGAATTTGAAGTTAGCACATATCCAAAATCATTGAAGTTAGCATCTAATGAAGTTTTCATACTTGTAATATCAGTAGCATTTCCTAAAGTTATGCTACCATCACCCCCAGTTACACCTAGGCTTCTATAACCAGAAACTGTACTAGCACTAGCTGATAAGTAATCCATGGTAAAATCCATTTTCTTGGTTCCGCTACCATCATACAAAGCCAATCGAAGATCGTCTGATGTTGTCAAATCTGTAAAGCTGTGGGTAGATGGCCATCCAATTTTATTGGTACCATAGGTATTATCAACAACTGATTTAGCTATTAATGTTTTTATGGTCACTGTATTATCAGGATTGTAAATCCAGGTGGTTCTAGCAGTTCCATCGGCATTGGTTGTTCCACCTCCGCCACCCATCACTATTGTTGTACAAGATTGACCAACATCACCACCCGTTTTATTTTGGTCACCGTCATGAACCATAAATTGTAAACGATAAGTGTGACCGGGTAATAATCCAAGTTGGCTAACATTCCAAACAACTTCGGTTCCATAACCTTCATTTCTCAAATTTGCGAAACCAATGTCAGGCATATCGCTTCCTGCTCCAAGTGTCCAATTATTCTTAGCTGGATTTGCATCAGGAGTAACTGTTATCACTGCAGGATTTCTTGTTTTATCTACAGTTCTAACTGCACCTTTCCATGTACCACAAATTTTATGTGGACTAACTCCAGTACCGCCTTGCTGCCAATCGCCTACGCGACTTGTAGCACCATTTACAGTAAGATCAGTAATAAAGAGTGCAGGCCACAAAGGACGACCACCACCATCAGCTACGTCATTCCCTGTTTGATCCCCAGAAGCTATTGTAGTACCTACCAAAGGATTGACAACACAACCAGGTGTAGATGGAGAAGGTGTAATTGGGTAAGTAGTTGTAGTAGTGCCACTTGAAGTTTTTACTACCACACTCCTCACGCCCAATGTCATCGCATGTTCATCACCATAATACATTTTAATTTGAGTTGTGGCAGTACCACATGTTGATGGTCCAGGCTCTGCATAGCGCAATACCTCACTTTCATTAAACACTACAGCAGAACGAGGTAGATTGCTGTTATCGGGATATGCGACTGCACAGGAAACACATCCAATATTAGGCATTCCAAAACATTGTTCACCACCGGCAGGAGTTGTAGTGGTAAATCCTGCATCAATCGTAAAATTGCTTTCATCAACTAATGTCACACTAACAGACCCATCTATTGGATCACTATCTTTCATATCATCTGTTCCTAAATTTGACCGACTTGGGAAATAACCCGTAGGTGTAGTGAAAGTTATTTTATAAGTACCTGGGCCTAAGTTTTTAAAATCGTAATAACCATTGTTATTAAAAAACTGAGTAGTAGTTGTAGCTGTTCTTCCATCCTGGAAAGTTATGGTTACAGTTACGCCATTAATACCTGGTTCATTAGCATCTTGAATACCGTTAGCATTTACATCGTCCCACACAAAATCGCCAATGAATAAACTACCACACATGCCGAGGTCGAATGTTTGATTGCCATTTGCGTCGTCACCATCTGTTGTTGGTTCACCTCCTTCGCTTAATGTAATCGCATTTGTATAAAGAATACCTCCGGGTCCATTTACACCAACTAATCTTACTGCATTGTTGTCATTATCTACATTATTGTCAGGGAAAGAACTGGTAGCTTGAGTGGAAGTATTTGGGCTTTGCTGGTATCCTACTGGTATTTGAATGGAAGCAATATAGCGACCAGGCTTTAAATCTGTAAAAATGTAATTTCCATTTATATCAGTTGTTGTTTTTCTGATCGCATCCCCTTCCGGCAAATCATCGCCATTGTTGTCGGAATACAAATAAACATCCAAATTAGCCACACCAGGTTCATTAAGGTCCCTTTTCCCATCCCCATCATAATCGTTCCAAACCTGATTACCCAATTTCAAAAGACCAGGACAAATAGAAGGTTTTAAATCAATATCATTTTTACCTATCTTACTAGGACTTGCGTGCACTCTCACAACTTTTGGATACCCAAAGCCTGCAGCTCCAAATGCTGATAAACTTACTTTGGCTTCGTAGACAACATTAAAATTCCAATTAGGATATGCTGCATTTGGCGCATAGCTGCTATTTGTAGCAGGACTATTAGAAGTCAATACATAACCTTTCTCATTAAGATTTGAATCTAATGAAGTTTTGACATTAACTACATCTGAAGCGTTGCCTAAGCTAATGCTTCCGTCACCGCCGGTTACACCCAGGCTTTTGTATCCTGAAGGTGCACTTGAGCTAGCAGAAAGATAATCCATTTTGAAATCCATCTTCTTAACACCAACAGCATCATACAACTCCATTTGCATATTGTCTGATGTGACCAAATCATTAAAAGTATGTACCGATGGCCAACCGATGACACCGCTACCATAAGTATTATCAACAAGCGTTTTATCTAACGTGGTTTTAATTGTAACAGTATTATCAGGATTAATCGTCCAAACAGATTTCGCAGTTCCGTCTGCACCCGCATCTGGACCTGTACCACCCATTACTATGGTTGTACATGATTGTCCAACGTCACCACCTGTTTTATTTTGATCACCATCGTGTACCATAAATTGCAAGCGATATGTATGGCCAGGCAATAAGCCTAACTGACTTACATTCCATACAACTTCAGTACCATAGCCTTCATCCTTCAAGCTAGAGAAGCCTACCGCAGGAACATCGCTACCTGCACCAAGTGTCCAATTGTTTTTTGCAGGATTAGCCTCCGGAGTTACTGTAACGATGGCCGGGTTTCTTGTTTTATCAACAGTTCTAATGGCACTTTTCCAAGTTCCACAAATTTTATGCGGCGCAACACCTGTACCACCCTGCTGCCAATCTCCAACCCTGCTTGTTGAACCATTGGCTGTAAGGTCAGTGATAAACAAAGCAGGCCATAATGGACGTCCCCCGCCATCAGCTACATCATTTCCAGATTGATCTCCGGAAGTGATTGTAGAACCGACCAAAGGACTAATAACGCAACCAGGTGTAGTTGGTTTAGGTGTTATAGGATAATCGGTGGTTGTAGTTCCACTTGAAGTCTTAACCACTACGCTTTTTACCCCCAAAGTCATTGCGTGTTCATCTCCATAATACATCCTGATTTCAGAAGTCGCATTCCCACAAGTTGA